>JAFGOQ010000179.1 GCA_016926405.1 Bacteroidales bacterium | reverse complement strand
TAAGAGCTGAATCAATTTCTACTTCGGCCGAGCTTGCAAGAATTAGTAAGCAGAGTGAAGTAGAGTTTTTGTTAAAAAAAAATAATATCGACTTAGTAGCTTCTGATGAGCCACCAGTGGTTTTAGGGATAGAGTAATAGATTTTAGAGATGGGGATGTCGATAAAACAGAAAATAGAGAGTAGGTTTTCGGTAATATGGGTGATATTTATTATTATCGGATTGCTTATTGTCGTTAAGATGTTGTATTTGCAGAATTTTGAACGCGAGAAGTGGATGGCTAAAGCGAAGACAAACGCGATAAAGAATATGGAAATAGAACCTAATAGAGGAGATATATGTGCTGCCGATGGTCGAGTGCTTGTCTCTTCTGTTCCATATTATTCGCTTTTTATAGATTTTGAAGCTAATGGATTGCTGAAGCATGTTTTTAACTCAAAAGTAGACTCTCTTTCTTTATGTCTTTCAAAGCTGTTTAAAGACAGGTCGGCTAGTCAGTATAGGTCTATATTAAGAAAGGAAAAGCAAAAGGGAAATCGATATTTTCTGTTAAAAAGAAATGTTAGTTATGGACAGCTTAAAAAAGTTGAAGACTTCCCGATTTTTCGTCGAGGTAGAAATAAAGGAGGGTTGATTGTTGTTCAGAAAAATAAAAGAATTAAGCCCCATGGTACTTTGGCTTCGCGAACAATTGGTAATTATAATTCTGTTGGAAACAAAGTCGGTTTAGAAGGTGCTTTTGATACCTTATTAACTGGTGTTGCAGGATTCGAAATTAGGCAACGAATGGCTAGTGGGTATTGGCGACCGCTTAACACAAGTGACAGGGTTGAAGCAAAGGATGGCTGTGACATTATAACGACTATTGATATAAATATTCAGGATGTTGCTGAAAAAGCACTTTATGATCAGCTTAAAAAGCATAATGCAGAAAAGGGGACTGTTGTTTTAATGGAAGTGAATACTGGTGATGTTAAAGCAATTGTTAATCTTGAACGAACAGAGGATAATGATTATGTTGAATCGTATAATTTTGCTATAGGATATAGTACAGAGCCTGGAAGTACATTTAAATTAGCTTCTTTAATGGTTGCCTTAGATGATAATGTTGTTAACCTCGAAGATTCAATAGATACAGGAAATGGTGTTGCTCATTATTATGGTATTCCTCTTAAAGATTCTCATCATGGAGGATATGGTGTTATTTCGGTAAAAGAAATTTTTGAGAAATCTTCGAATGTCGGAATCTCAAAAATTATTGTCGATAATTATGGTAAGAATCCTAAAAAGTTTGTTAATCGTATTGTTGAGATGGGTTTAAGTAGTAAGTTGAATATTGATATTAAAGGTGAAGGTGTTCCTGTAATTCGATACCCTGAAGATAAAGAGTGGTCAGGTATATCGTTGCCATGGATGTCAATTGGATATTCAATACAACTTACTCCATTGCAAATTTTGGCTTTTTATAATGCTGTTGCAAATAATGGTGTGAAAGTGAAGCCTAGATTTGTGAAAAGCGCAATTTATCATGGAAATGTTGTGGCAAAATATAAGCCTGAAATTCTAAACAGTTCAATTTGTTCGAAAGAGACTTTAGAAAAGGTTAAAATAATGTTAGAGGGAGTTGTTCAAAACGGAACTGCAACTAACCTTAAAAATGCTAATTTTAAAATTGCTGGTAAAACTGGTACATCTCAGATATCCAAAGGTAGCGATGGATATTCTGCTGGTGGGAAAACTTATCAAGCATCGTTTGCTGGGTATTTTCCTGCTGATAACCCTAAATATTCTTGCATTGTTGTTGTTTATAATCCTCAAGATGGGGGGTATTATGGTAATGTTGTTGCTGGTTCTGTTTTCGAAGAGATTGCAAATAAGGTGTATTCATCAACAATCGATTTTCATTCTCCTTTAACAGAAAATAGTGTAATAAAACGAGCTGATATTCCGTATTCGAAAAATGGTTATAAAGAGGAGTTGAGTTGTGTTTTTGAAAAATTAGGATTGCAAGTAGATAATAAAGTAAATTCTAGCGAGTGGGTAACTACATCAAGTGGAGATTCTTGTGTTAAGTTTAACAAGCGCATAATTTACGATAATTTAATGCCTAATGTTTTGCAAATGGGATTAAAAGATGCTGTCTTTTGTCTTGAGAATCTTGGATTAAAGGTTGTGTTTAAAGGTCGTGGGTCTATAAAATCGCAGTCAATTGTTCCTGGAACAAGGATTAAGGCGGGCGATAAAGTTGTATTAAATATGAGTTATTCAGGCTAATGATAGTTAATAAATTAAATATATTATTTCAAGGAATATCTACAGAGCAGATTATTGGTTCGGTAGATATTACTATAAATAGTGTTCAACAAGATTCGAGGAACGTTACAAAAAACGACTTGTTTTTTGCCATTTCTGGAGTTGAATCTGATGGGCATAGTTATATTGATAAGGCTATAAATAATGGCGCAATTGCTATTGTTTGTAACATATGTCCAAAAAGTATCAATTCAGATGTTACATATATTGTTGTGGCCGATACTTCGTCTATTCTTGGGGTTATTGCTTCTAGATATTATGGAAACCCATCGGAACAACTTAAATTAATTGGTGTTACTGGTACAAATGGTAAAACAACAATAACGACTTTATTACATCAGTTAGTAACTAATTTGGGAAATAAAGTTGGATTGTTGTCTACTGTTGTTAATAAAATTGGGTCGAGACAAGAGAACTCTACTCACACTACTCCTGAGCCAATTATTTTAAATAAATATTTAGCAGAGATGGTTGAAGAGGGTTGTTCATACTGTTTTATGGAGGTAAGTTCACATTCAATTGTTCAAAATAGAATTAATGGATTGACTTTTTGTGGTGGAGTTTTTACAAACTTATCGCACGATCATTTAGATTATCATAAAACCTTTGCAGAATATTTAAAGGCTAAAAAGCTTTTTTTCGATAATCTACCCTCTAATGCTTTTGCTTTAGTGAATAGTGATGATAAGAATGGAAGTGTGATGTTGCAGAACTGTAAGGCTAAGAAATATAATTTTGGTATTAGAACTCTTGCCGATTATAATGCTAAAATTATTGAGACTCATTTTGATGGGACAAACGTTTTAATTGAGAATAATGATTTATGGATTCAGTTTTTGGGCGATTTTAACGTTAGTAATATTTTAGCAGTTTATGGAGTTGCTAATTTATTGGGATTCGATAAATATGAGACTCTTACAGCCATAAGTTTATTGAGGCCAGTTGATGGACGATTCCAGACAATTAAGTCGTCTACTGGTGTTTTGGCAATTATTGATTATGCCCATACTCCAGATGCTCTTGAGAATGTTCTCAAGACAATTTCGGAGTTAAAAGATCAGGCTAATGTAATTACTGTTGTTGGGGCTGGTGGGAATCGTGATAAAATAAAGCGTCCAGTAATGGCTAAAATAGCAGCAAACTATAGTTCTTTGGTAATTCTTACTAGCGATAATCCTCGATTCGAAGAACCTTCAGAGATTTTGAAAGATATGGAAAAGGGTATTCCAACTGAAAAGTTGAACATAGTTCTAGTTATTGAAGATAGAAAGCAGGCGATACGAACAGCTTGTATGATGGCTAAGCCAGGTGATATTGTTTTAATTGCAGGAAAGGGGCACGAAACATATCAAGAGATAAAGGGAACTCGTTTTCATTTTGATGATAAAGAAGTGGTTAATAACTTTTTTAATAAGTAGATATTATGTTGTATTATTTGTTTGATTTTCTTAATTCTATTGACTTTCCTGGAGCAGGAGTTTTTCAATATTTATCATTCCGGTCAGCAATGGCAGTTATTGTTTCTCTGTTAATATCTACAATTTGGGGTAAAAAGGTTATTCGTTTATTACAATTAAAACAGATAGGCGACGAAATTCGTGATCTTGGTTTAGAAGGACAATATCAAAAAAAAGGTACTCCAACAATGGGCGGAATAATTATTCTAATGTCAATAATTATTCCAGTTGTTTTGTTTGCCGATATAAAAAACATATATATTATTTTAATGTTAGTAACTACCGTTTGGCTCGGTTTAGTAGGTTTTTTAGACGATTATATTAAAGTGTTTAAAAAAAATAAAGAGGGCTTGGCTGGTAAGTTCAAAATTTTGGGACAGGTTGGAATTGGATTAATTGTTGGAATAACTCTTTATATGAGTGACGATGTAGTTCTTCAACAAAAAACTACTTTAGAGAATCCTGTTACTGTCGTCAATAATTCTGGAGAGATTGTAAAATCTAAAGCTATTATTACTCAGGTAAAAAGTACAAAAACAACTATTCCTTTTGTTAAGAATAATGAGTTTGATTATAGTTCGTTAGTTAGTTTTATGGGTGAATATGCCCGACCTGCAGGATGGATTATTTTTGTGCTTGCTGTTATTTTTATTATAACAGCTGTTTCAAATGGGGCAAATTTGACTGATGGCCTAGATGGGCTTGCTACGGGAACTTCCGCAATTATGGGTGTTACACTCGGCATTTTAGCTTATCTGTCGGGGAATACTATTTATGCCGATTATTTAAATATTATGTACATACCAAATTCAGGTGAGCTTGTGATTTTTATGGGTGCTTTTGTTGGTGCAACTATTGGTTTTCTGTGGTACAACTCGTATCCTGCTCAGGTTTTTATGGGAGATACTGGGTCGCTTGCTCTTGGAGGTATTCTAGCTGCTTTTGCAATTGTTATTCGTAAAGAATTGCTTATTCCAATTTTAGCAGGTGTTTTCTTTATCGAAAGTATCTCAGTTATGTTACAGGTTGGATATTTTAAGAGAACAAAGAAGAAATATGGCGAGGGAAAACGATTATTTCTCATGTCGCCTATTCATCATCATTTTCAGAAAAAAGGATTCCCTGAGCCAAAAATTGTTACTAGATTTTGGATTGTTGGAATAATATTAGCTGTAGTAACAGTGATAACATTAAAAATCAGATAGGTTTAAAATATGTCAGAATTTGAAAAGAATAGTAGAATTGTAATTCTTGGTGGTGGCGAAAGTGGTGTTGGATCTGCTATCTTAGCCAAGCAAAAAGGGTTTGACGTGTTTTTGTCGGACTTTGGTGTTATTAAAGATAATTACAAAACTATTTTAATTGATAATACTATTGACTTTGAGGAGCAAAAGCATACCAAAGAGAAAATATTAAATGCAACAGAAATAATTAAAAGCCCAGGGATTCCTGAAACGGTAGAAATAGTTAAACTTGCTCTTAAAAATAGCATTCCTGTAATTTCAGAAATAGAATTTGCAGGTCGATACACTAATGCTAAAACTATTTGCATTACTGGTAGTAATGGAAAAACTACAACAACGTCGCTAATTTATTTTATGCTTCAGAATGCTGGGCTAAATGTAGGAATTGCAGGTAATGTAGGAAAAAGTTTTGCTCTTCAGGTTGCTCAAGAGAAGTTTGATTTTTATGTGATTGAACTTAGTAGTTTTCAGTTAGATGGAATATTTGACTTTAAACCAGATATTGCAATTTTGCTGAATATAACTCCAGATCATCTTGATAGGTATGAATATAGCTTAACCAAATATGCAGAGTCGAAATTCCGAATTACTAAGAATTTAACACCTGATGAATATTTTATCTTTTGTGCCGACGATGAAATAACTCTTAAATCGTTAGAGAAAATTGTTTGTAAGGCTCAGCAATTGCCATTCTCGTTAAAAGATAAAATAAGTTGTGGTGCATATGACGATGGTGTTAATCAGTATTTTAATGCAACTGGAAATATGTTTATTGTACCTGTTGATGAGCTTTCTTTAAAAGGGAAACATAATAGATATAATTCCTTGGCGGCAGGTATAACGGGCGATGTGTTGAATATCAAAAAGGAAGTTATAAGAGAAAGTTTGCGTGGATTTAACGCTGTTGAACACCGTTTAGAGACTGTAGCAACTGTAAAGGGAATAACTTTTATAAACGATTCAAAAGCGACAAATATTAATTCGTGTTGGTATGCTTTAGAGAGTATGCCCAAAAATGTAATTTGGATTGTTGGAGGTATAGATAAAGGAAATGACTATTCTCAGTTAATGAGTTTGGTTAAAGAAAAAGTTAAGGCTATTGTTTGTCTAGGTGTTGATAATTCAAAGATTATTGCTGCTTTTAAAGATGCTGTATTAGTAATTAAAGAGACCATTTCTGCTGAAGAAGCTGTTAAAGTATCGTACGAATTGGGTGTGAAGGATGATGTTGTTCTACTTTCTCCTGCATGTGCTAGTTTCGATTTGTTTAATAATTACGAAGACAGGGGTGAAAAATTTAAGAATGCCGTAATGAATTTGTAATGAATAGTATTAAGAATTTATTTAAAGGAGATAAAGTTATTTGGATAATAATAGTATTATTTTCTATTATGTCTATATTAACAGTATACAGTTCAACTGGAGCCTTGGCATATAAGGACTTTCAGGGTGACACTATGCGTTTTTTAATAAAGCATGGTGGTATTATGATTATTGGAATTGGAATTATTATTCTTGTTCAGAAGATACCTGTATCTTTTTATTTTTCTATTGGATATATTCTATTATTTATTGGTTTAGGACTGCTTTTTTTAACTCTACTCTCTGGGGAAAATTTGAATAGTGCTAGTCGCTGGATGAAAATTCCATTTACTTCATTAACATTTCAATCTTCTGATGTTGCAAAGCTTGCTTTAATTGCATACTTAGCAAAAACACTTTCTGATATGCAGAAGGATTTAACAAACTTTAAGCAGATTTTAATAAGGTTGGTAGCTCCTATTGGTGCTATGACTGGATTGGTTATTACTACTAACTTATCAACAGCTTTGTTAATATGCATATCGTCATTTTTTATCCTTTATGTTGGTAGGGTTAGTTATAAACACTTGGGTTATATAGTAGGGCTTGCTGTAATTGTTCTTGTGTTTGGTGTAGGTGTAATGTATGCCTCTGGTGTTGGAAGAGCACAAACATGGGTTAACCGAATCGAAAACTTTTCGAGTGGCGATGGGGATAATGTATATCAGATTGAACAAGCAAAAATTGCTGTTGTTAGTGGTGGACTTATTGGTAGAGGTGTTGGAAAGAGTGTACAGCGTAATTTCCTTCCTCATTCATATTCTGATTTTATTTACGCAATTATCATAGAGGAATGGGGTGCGATTATGGCTTCATTTGTTTTAGTGCTTTATGTTATTTTACTAAACCGAGTTGGTCGAATCATAAGGCGATGTAAGTCGGCTTTTTCTACTTTCTTAGTTTTGGGGTTAATTTTAAATATTATGCTTCAGGCATTTATAAATATGGCTGTTGCTGTCGATCTTATGCCTGTTACTGGTCAAACTTTACCCTTAATAAGTATGGGAGGGACTTCTGTATTAATTACTTGTGCTACTTTTGGTATTATTCTCAGGGTTAGTGAAGATGTTAGTATCGAAGAATTAAAAAAATCTAAATAATTTATTCTATGGCAAAAAAGTTTATTATTAGCGGAGGCGGTACAGGAGGGCATATCTTTCCTGCAATCTCTATTGCTAATGCTTTAAAAAGAAGATTTCCTGATAGCGAAATTTTATTTGTTGGCGCCGAAAATAGGATGGAGATGGAAAAGGTTCCGCAAGCAGGGTATAATATTATTGGACTTCCTGTAGCTGGTATTATAAGAAAATTTACGTTTCGTAACTTTGGTGTATTATATAAATTTTATAAGAGTTTTCGAAAGGCACGAAAAATTGTAAAAGATTTTAAACCTGATGTTGTTATTGGTGTTGGAGGATATGCTAGTGCACCTGTTTTGCGTGCAGCTTCTGGTTTTAAAATACCAACATTAATACAAGAACAGAATTCGTATGCTGGCTTGTCAAATAAAATGTTGGGAAATAAGGCTTCTTCAATTTGTGTTGCATATAAAAATATGGATAAGTTTTTCCCAAGAGGAAAAATACAGATAACAGGTAATCCTGTGCGCAAAGACCTGTTTAATGAGATTAGTATTAATGATGCAGCTATATATTTTAATCTTTCACCAAATAGAAAAACAGTGTTAATTCTTGGAGGAAGCCTTGGTGCACGTTCTATTAACGAAAGTGTTCTGAATGGTATTGACGATCTGAAAAAAATGAAAGATGTTCAGGTTATTTGGCAAACAGGTAAAAATTTTTCAACTCAAGTTGATTTACTTGATGACATACCAAACATTACTGTAGTTGATTTTATTTCGCGTATGGATTTTGCTTACCAGCTTGCTGATATAATTGTCTCAAGAGCTGGAGCTTGTACAATTTCGGAGCTTTGCATTGTAGGTAAACCTGTTGTATTAATACCTTCAACTAATGTGGCTGAAGATCATCAGACAAAGAATGCTCTTTCACTTGTTGATGAGAATGCTGTGATTATGATTAAAGATAAAGAGTTAAATGGGAATTTAATTAATACTATAAAGGATCTTATTAACGATAAACAGAGATGTGATGTTTTATCTGAAAATATATCGAAGCTTGCTATTATTGATTCTGACGAACGAATTGTTAATGAAATCGTAAAACTGTTGTAAGTTATGAATATTAAGGAGATTAAACAGATCTATTTTGTTGGAATTGGTGGTATTGGCATGAGTGCTATAGTTCGATATTTTTGTTCTTTAGGCAAAAAAGTAGCTGGTTACGATCGTGCGCCATCGCATATTACCGATTCGCTTAAAGATTTGGGTGTAAGTATAACTTTTGATGATAATGTAAGTTCTATTGGGAATTCTTTTCTGAATACGGATGAAACACTTGTTATTATTACACCTGCAATACCTAATAACTCGGTTTTGCTCAATTATTTCAGAAATAATAATTTTACGATAATTAAGAGAGCTAAAGCTCTTGGATTAATATCAAACAATTATAGGACTATTGGAGTTGCTGGAACTCATGGAAAAACTTCAGTCTCTACACTATTGTCGTATTTGCTTTATAATTCGTCTATCGGGTGTAATGCTTTTTTAGGGGGTATATCAAAAAATTTCGAATCAAACTTTGTTCAAGGCAATGTAAATAGTCCTGTTGTTGTTGAGGCTGATGAATTTGATAGATCGTTTTTGCAACTTACGCCTACAGCAGCAATTATAACTTCGTTAGATGCCGATCATTTGGATATTTATGATTCACATAACTATATGTTGCAATCCTTTAATGATTTTGCAAATCAAGTTTTCGATGGAGGAATAATAATTATTAAAGAGGGGCTTAAAGATCAACTTAATATTAAAAGTACTCTCACTGTAAAAACATATTCACTTAACAAAGAGTCAGAGTATTATTCTAATAATATTAGATTACAGAGAGGTCGATATTTATTTGATTTTATTTATCCTGGAGATAAAATAGAGAATCTAGAGCTATTTGTTCCTGGATTGGTTAATGTTGAAAACAGTATTGCTGCAATAGCTATGGCATTAAACATGGGCGTTAGTCCGCTCGAAATCAAGAAGTCGTTGTCCTCTTTTAAGGGAGTTGTTCGCAGATTTGATTATAAGGTGGAAAATGGTAGTAAAGTTTATATCGACGATTATGCACATCATCCTTCGGAGATTGAATTTACTTTGAAATCTGTACGCGAGCTTTATCCTCATAAGAAGATAGCTGGAATTTTTCAGCCGCACCTTTATAGTCGTACACGCGATTTTGCTACAGATTTTGCCAAAGAATTAGACAAATTTGATTCTATTGTTTTGTTAGATATTTATCCTGCTCGTGAATTACCAATAGAGGGTGTGACATCAAATACAATTTTAGAATTAATGGCTTCCAATAGTAAACGGATATTGTCTAAAGACGAGGTTTTAAGCTTTGTTAAAGAAGGTGATTTTGATGTTTTATTAACTCTTGGTGCTGGCGATATAGATAGACTTGTTGATCCCATTAAAGAGATTGTTAATAAATTATAATTATTGATAAAGAAATACTTAAAATAGAAATAGAAATTGAATTGATTTAATAATTTTACCAAGTGTATAAAATGTTGTAAAACATTTATCGAAACCCGCGTATAATAGGTGTTGCATAAAGTAATGTACATTATATGGACTGTAAAAATGTGACGAAAGATTGAAAATGTAGACTAATGGATAAGCGAAAATTGAACATATTCTCCTGGACGATGCTAATTATTGTTATAATAGTGTCTACTTCTTTTGTTTCGTACCGAAGCAACAAAGTGGTGTGCCAAAAGATTAATGTTCAAATTAGTGATAGTTTATTAAATAGATTTGTTGACAGAAGCGACATTGTTTCTTTTATGAAAAAGAGCGAGTCGTCGGTTTTTGGAAAGCCTATTTGGGATTTGAATACAGCATTAATAGAGAATAGGATTGAGAATCTTTCGTTTGTTTTAAATGCTGAAGCTTATAGTGATTGTAAAGGACAATTAAATATTATTGTAAGACAAAAGAAGCCTATAATAAGAGTTAAAAACAATGCTGGAGGAGAATTTTATATTGATAATCAAGGCGATGTTTTACCTCTTTCGGGTAAATATGCTTCACATGTTTTAATTGTAAATGGAGAAATAAGTAATAATGTTTTAGTTAATAAAAGAAAAGTAAAAGATTATAAAAATAACAGACTAAATGAAATTTATACTCTTGCTAAGTTTATTGATAGCAACGAGTTTTGGAGAGCGCAGATACAGCAGATTTATCTTACAAGTAATGGTGAATATGAGATGATCCCTAGAGTAGGGGCTCACGTAATTTTATTTGGTAGTTTCCGTGATTATCAGAATAAGTTTAAAAAGCTTATGGCTGTTTATCAGCAAGGATTTAAATATAAAGGATGGAATAAGTATAGTATAATCAATCTTAAGTTTGATAACCAGATTGTTTGTACAAAGATATAGAGCATGATTTTTATTGTTTGCAGTTGGAATTAACAATTCCTTCAAAAGAGAAATAATAGCAGATGGAAAAGAGGGATTTAATAGCAGCAATTGATATTGGAACAACTAAAGTTGTTGCTATTGCAGGTGAATTAATTGGCGAAGGAGTAATTCGCATTATTGGTGTTGTTAACAAAGATTCATATGGAGTAAATAAAGGTGTTGTTACTAATGTTAACGATGTTTCTGGAATTGTAAAGGCTGCTATTCTGGAATTAAATACTTTAATTAAAATACAGATTACTGATGTTTTTGTTGGAATTGCTGGACAGCATATTTCAAGTTTGCCTGTTCGTGGTAATACAAAAATTACAGGAGTCGATGATATTATTACACAGCAAGATGTAACAAAACTTGTTGGTGGGTTATATAATGCTACTTTTTCCGATGGAGATAAAATTGTACATGTAATTCCTCAAACATTCTCTGTTGATAACGAAACAGATGTTGTTAATCCTATTGGAATGTCAGGAAAAACATTGGGGGTGAATTGTCATGTTGTTTTTGGAAAAAATGCTTCGGTAAATAATATTTATTCGTGTATTAAAAATGCGGGGTTGCAAGTTCGTGAATTGATACTTGAGCCTTTAGCATCGTCTACTGCTGTGCTTACAAAGTCTGAGAAAGAGGTTGGTGTAGCTCTTGTTGATATTGGTGGAGGAACTACCGACATCGCAATCTATTACGATGGAATTATTCGTCATACTGCAGTTATTCCTTTTGGTGGCGATGTGATTACCAAAGACATTAAAGATGCTTTTAAAATAATGCATGATCAGGCACGTGATTTAAAACATCAGTTTGGAATAGCTTTACCACAGAAAAAGTATTCAGACAGAGTTGTTGTGGTTGATGGTGTTGAAGGACGAAGAAGTAAAGAGATTAATCAGTTCATGCTCTCTCGTGTTATTGAGGCTCGTTTAAAAGAGATTTTAGGAAGTATATACTCCGAAATAAAGAGTGTTAGATGCGAGAATAAATTAGGAGCAGGTATTGTTCTTACTGGTGGAGGTGCACTTTTGGCAGATATCGATAAAATGATTGAAACCGAAACAGGGCTGGAGGTTAGAATTGGTTATCCTGATAGATATATTGATAATAGTTCTATCGAAAGTATAAATATTCCTATTTATTCAACATCGGTTGGATTAATTTTACGGGGGTATCATATAATATTAAAAGGAGACAGTACTTTTAATAAAGTAGTCTCTCAATCGAGTGAAAAATCAGCAGAATCTCCTAAAAGAGAAGAAAAAGTTAAGGTTAAAGAAGAATCTAAAATAGGAAAAGGTTTTGTATCAACAATAAAGTCTGGTTTTAAGAAATTTACCGATATGGCTTTTGAAAGTGAAGATGCTAAGTTAGATTAAAAACAAAAAGTTATGGAATTCGACTCTAATGTAAACGATTGTATATCTTTTGATTTGCCAACAACAAAAAGTTCAATGATTAAGGTAATTGGCGTTGGTGGTGGTGGCGGTAATGCTGTTAATCACATGGCTAATCTTGGTATTAATGGAGTAAACTTTGTTGTGTGTAATACCGACGCTCAAGCATTGGATAATAGTCCAATTATGAAGAAAATTCAGCTTGGTTCGTCACTTACAGAAGGTCGTGGAGCTGGCAATAAACCAGAGATTGGAAGAGAAGCAGCAAAAGAAAACCTAGAGGATGTTCGAAAAGTTTTGCTAGATAATACAAAAATGGTTTTTGTAACTGCAGGAATGGGAGGAGGAACAGGTACTGGTGCCGCTCCTGTTATTGCAAAAGAAGCTAAATCGTTGGGAATTCTTACTGTTGGAATAGTTACTATTCCATTCCGATTTGAAGGCCCAAAACGTATTAAGCAAGCTCTCGAAGGTATTGCAGAAATGGAGAAGCACGTAGATTCGCTTCTTATTATTAATAATGAAAAACTTCGTGAGGAGTACGGAAACCTAAAAGTAAAAGAGGCTTTTTCGTATGCCGACGATATTCTTGCTATATCGGCTAAAAGTATTGCTGAAATTATTACCATACATGGTCATGTAAATGTCGATTTTGCCGACGTTAGTACTGTTATGCGCGATTCGGGTGTGGCTATTATGGGATCGGGGACAGCTAGTGGTGAAAACCGTGGTGTTGAGGCTATTAAGAAGGCTTTAAGTTCGCCGTTGCTTAACAATAACGATATTAGAGGAGCTAGAAATATTCTTATTAACATTACCTCTGGCGATGATATATTACTCGACGAGATGATGTATCTTAACGAGTTTGCGCAGGATTGTGCTGGCTATTCGGCTGATTTAATTTGGGGTAATGGTTTTGATAGCACTTTAAAAGAGGAGATAAGAGTTACTGTAATTGCAACAGGTTTTAATTCGTCAGATATTTCAAATGTTTATGATATTGAAGACGAAAAATCTAAAAATGAGGTTGTTGTAAAGCCATTTTTTCTTGGTAACCAAGAGTCTGATGTTGTTAAGAGCAATAGCAGAAGAAAGATGAAAGATCTTAGAAACTCTTCCGATAGCAATGTTTATCAAAAAGAGTTGCAGTTTGATAGTTCTGATTCAAAAACTTATTACGAAATTATTAACGATAGCGATCCTTTAAATGATGGTGTTAATAATATAATGACAGGTAATAGTTCGGCAAATGTTAGAAATAACGATTTTGTTCGGAAGGAGGTTGAGTTTATTGAAGATCAGCCTGCATACCTTCGCGGTAACGTTATTGTTGATGAAGATGTATCTAAAATTGCTGGGAATAACATAAAGAAATACAACTTAAAATCGGGTAATTTATTTGATAATTAATTATGATATATTATGAGCCTAGAGACAAAGATTGTTGAAGATATAAAGGATGCCATGCGTTCAAAGGAAAAAGAGCGTTTAGAGGCTCTTCGTGCTGTTAAGTCAGCTTTGATTCTTGCTAAGACAGAAAAAGATGCAGGCGAAATGACCGAAGAAGGAGAGGTTAAAATTTTGCAGAAATTAGTAAAGCAAAGAACAGAGTCGGCAAAGATTTATAGAGAGCAAGGTCGAGATGATTTAGCAGATAAAGAGGAGAAAGAGGTTAGCTTTATTAAAGTGTATCTTCCAGAACAAATGTCTGCCGAAGAAGTTGAAAAAGTTATTTCAAAACTTGCTGCCGATAATAATATTACTCAGCAGTCGGACTTTGGAAAACTTATGGGGTTAGCAATGAAAGAGCTTACTGGCAAAACCGATGGTAAAATGATTTCTGCTGCCGCTAAGAAAGTGTTGGAGTAAATATTTGTATATTTAATATAAAACAACCCTCGGCTTAATTAAAGGTCGAGGGTTGTTTTTTGTTATTGATAATCATGGTTTAAACATTTGCCGAAATTGCCTCTACAGGATTTAGTCTTGAAGCCTTAAATGCTGGAGAAAATCCTGATATTATTCCAATAACCGATGAAATTGTTAAGCCTAGGACAATGTTGCTTACAGTTAATGAAATATTAAAGCTGCCTGTTGCGCTAACTATTGTTGTTAATATGAATATTAATAAGAGTCCTATTGATCCTCCAATTATTGAAAGCAAAACCGACTCGTATAAGAACTGCAAAAGAATAAAGTAATTTTTTGCTCCCAAGGCTTTCTGAATACCTATTAAATTAGTCCTTTCTCTTACTGAAACAAACATAATATTAGCAATTCCAAATCCTCCCACAAGAAGAGAAAATCCGCCAATAATCCAACCTGCAATATTAATTGTTCCAAAAATATTGTTTAATCCTTCTGATAATAAGCTAATCTGATTCAAAGCGAAGTTATCTTCCTCTTTTGGTTTTAATCTTCTTATTGAACGTAACGCTCCTCTAATCTCATCAATTAGGTCGTCGGTTGCAATTCCTTCTTTTGCCTTAACCATAATTAAAGGATCGATATTTCGTAAATTTACTATTGATTTAATATAATTTACTGGAACAATTATCGTTTCGTCTAGACTGTCTTCGCCAATTGCCGATTCTCCCTCTTTTTCGAAAACTCCTATAACTTTTACCTTTCTTCCGCTAATTTTTATTGTTTTGTCTATGGGACTTTTTGTTCCAAAAAGATCTATAGACAATTTGTATCCTATTACAGCTACATTTTTTCCTGTGTGATATTCGGTTGGAGAAATGAATCGTCCTCGCTTAATCTCAAAAGATCTAATTTTTTCGTAATCGGATGCTACACCCAAAACAGAAGTGTTTTCAAATGATTTTGATTCGTATTTTATTGTTTTGTTTGTTCCAGCCATAAATGATATGGCCTCGGATAATGATAATTTTTTTCTGAGTAATTCTTCTTCTTCTTGTTTAGGAACTGGACGTCGTAAATATTTCCACCAAGGATATTCTCCTCCCATACTCCAGGGCCATTTCTGAACATAAACAACATTTTCGCCTAACGATGCGATACTTGATCGTATATTATTCTCTAATGAATCTATAACTGTAAAAACTGTTATAATCGAAAAAATACCAATTGTAATTCCTAATAGAGAAAGGAATGTTCGTAATTTATTTACAATTACTGAGTTTAGGGCAAATATTAAGCTTTCTTTTGCTTGTTTAAGTATTTTTATCATGCTTTTTGAGGATTATTAATTCGAGCTTTTGACTCAAGTTTTATTTTATGGTTTAACCTTTTCTATATTTAAGTTATTATATATGTATATTTAGTTTTCTTAGACTTTATTTTTTGTTAATTTAACCGCTCAAAGAGGTTTTTTATCTCTTTGAATGCTTGATATTTTTAATAAATTTGTCAAAACTTTAACCTTTCTGCATAATGAATGAATTAAAAAAGATAAAGTCCGCTTTAATATCAGTATTTTATAAGGATAACTTGGATCCAATCGTTAAAAAGCTTAACGATGCAGGAGTGCAAATTATCAGTACTGGTGGTACTAAAACATTTATCGAGAGTCTGGGAATTGACGTTACAAGTGTAGAAGAAGTAACTTCTATGCCATCTATTTTAGGAGGTCGTGTAAAGACACTGCATCCTAAAATTTTTGGAGGTATTCTTGCTCGTCGTGATAATAATTCAGACCTAGATCAACTTACACAATATGGAATTCCAGAGATAGACTTAGTAATTGTTGATTTATATCCTTTTGAAGAGACAGTTCAAAGTGGTGCTGCAGAGCAAGATATTATCGAGAAAATTGATATAGGTGGTATATCTTTGATACGTGCTGCTGCCAAAAACTTTAAAGATACTTTAATTGTTTCTTCGGTAAATCAATACCAACAGTTAAACGATTTATTGATTAAGAATAACTGTGCGTCTACTTTAGATGAACGCAAAATGTTTGCTAAAGAGGCTTTTGCTGTTTCGTCGCATTATGATGGAGCTATTTTTGAATATTTTAATTCCGACGATTCGTCTGACTCAAAGCGCTTGAGCTTTAATAATAGAAAGTCTCTTCGTTATGGTGAAAATCCTCATCAGAAAGGAGAGTTTTTTGGTGATTTAGAAAAAGTTATTACTCAGGTTTGGGGTAAAGAAGTATCGTACAACAATTTGTTAGATATTGATGCTGCTATAGCTCTTATTAATGATTTTGAGGAAACTACTTTTGCTATTCTTAAGCACAACAATGCTTGTGGTGTTGCTTCTCGTGATACTTTAAAGCAAGCTTGGATTGACGCTCTTGCAGGTGATCCTATCTCGGCTTTTGGTGGTGTTCTTGTTTGTAATCGTGTTGTTGATGCCGATACTGCTCAAGAAATAAATAAGCTTTTCTTCGAAGTTATTATTGCCCCAAGTTACGATAGTGCTGCTTTAGAGATTCTTCAATCTAAAAAGAACAGAATAATTTTAATTCATAAACCTTCTCAGCTTGCTACAAAACAATACCGATCGTTGTTGAATGGCGTTTTGGTTCAAGACAGAGATGTTGTTGTTGAGAAACCATCTGATTTATCAGTGGCTACTAAACTAGCTCCTGCAGATAGCAAAATTGAAGATCTTTTATTTGCTAACAAACTTGTTAAACATTCAAAATCAAATGCAATTGTTTTAGCTCGTGGTAAGCAACTTTTAGCAAGTGGTGTTGGTCAAACATCGCGTGTTGATGCTTTAGTTCACTCAATAGAAAAAGCTAAAAACTTCGATTTTAGTTTGAAAGGTGCTGTAATGGCTTCGGATGCCTTCTTTCCTTTTGCCGATTGTGTTGAGATAGCACATAACGAAGGGATTGATACTGTTATTCAGCCAGGAGGATCGGTTAAAGATAATGATTCAATAGAGTATTGTGACAAACATAAAATGGCTATGGTATTTACAGGTAAGCGTCATTTTAAACATTAAAACAGAAAGATAAAAATGGGATTATTTTCGCTAACACAGGAAATAGCTATCGATTTAGGTACAGCCAACACTATAATCATTCATAATGATAAAATTGTTGTTGATGAGCCTTCGATTGTAGCTATCGAAAAAAGCACAGGAAATCTTATAGCAATTGGTGAACGAGCACGTCAGATGCACGGGAAAACACACGAAAGTATACGTACTATTCGTCCGTTGCGCGATGGTGTAATTGCCGATTTCGATGCAGCTGAAAAAATGCTTCGAGGAATGATTAAAATGGTTAAGCCAAAGACTACCCTTTTTAATCCTTCTCTAAAGATGGTAGTTTGTATTCCTTCGGGAAGTACCGAGGTTGAAATACGTGCTGTGCGCGACTCTTCTGAACATGCAGGAGGACGCGATGTATATTTAATTTATGAGCCAATGGCTGCTGCTATAGGTATTGGACTTGATGTTGAAGCACCTGAAGGTTGCATGGTTGTTGATATTGGGGGTGGTACTGCCGAGATTGCTGTAATAGCTTTGGGTGGTATTGTTACTAACAAATCGATACGTGTGGCTGGTGATGGTTTTACTGCCGATATTCAAGGATATATGCGCCATCAACATAATATTAAAATTGGTGAGCGTACTGCCGAAGACATTAAGATTGCTGTAGGATCGGCTCTTTCTGATTTAGCCGAACCGCCACAAGATTATATTGTTCGTGGACCAAACTTAATGACAGCTTTACCTATCGAGGTGCCTGTTTCTTATCAAGAAATTGCGCATTGTTTAGATAAATCAATTTCTAAAATAGAGACTGCTATTCTTCAGGTTTTGGAGCAAACACCACCTGAATTGTATGCCGATATTGTTGAGAAAGGTATTTATCTAGCTGGTGGTGGTGCTTTGTTAAGAGGGTTGGATAAACGTTTAACTGATAAAATAAACATCACTTTTAGAGTGGCTGAAGATCCATTACATGCTGTAGCTAGAGGTACAGGTATTGGTCTGAAAAATATTTCGAAACTTCCACCTTACCTGATGAGATAATATTTCTGAATGAAGAAACTTATACATCTTTTTGTAAAAAATTTCCACTTTCTGTTATTTATCTTTCTGGAAGTGATAGCTTTTAATATGTTGGTGCGATATAATTTTTATCATCGCACCACATATAATTTTATAGCTAACGAAGTGGCTGGTAATATTCATTCCATGACAAGTGATTGGAACGAATATCTTTATTTGGAAGTTGAAAATGATATGCTTTCGAAAGAATTGGCCAATTTGAATAACCAAATTGATATACTTACTAATAAAATTGAGGATAGAGATATTGAAACCTCTAAAGATTCAAGTTTTGTGTATCTAAATTCTCGTGTTGTATATAACAATGTATCATCGCGTCATAACTATTTAATTTTAAATGTTGGTTCAAACGATGGTGTTGAGCCCGATATGGGAGTTGTGGCAGGAAAGAAAATTGTTGGTATTATTAATAGTGTTACTAAAAACCATTGTCGAGTTTTGTCTTTACTAAATACCGATGTGCATATTAGCGCAAAAATTAGTAAAAACAACTACTACGGTACTCTCACTTGGGAAGGAAACGACGAAGATGAGGCTGTTTTGAAAGACATACCTATTCATTTAAAACTTAACAAAGGCGATACTATTGTTACAAGTGGGTATTCGTCTATTTTTCCCGATGGTGTTCAAATTGGAACTATTAAAGATTATGTTGTAAAAGACGGAATGTTTTTTCAAGTTAAAGTTGATCTTTTTACAGAGTTTCGTTCGCTTTTTCATGTTCAAGTAGTAAAAAACTTACATAGTCAAGAAATTTCTTCATTAATGGAGGAGACCGAAAAATGATTAAATATCTTCCCAAATATATTATTCTGTTTATATCTGTTGTTTTTGTACAGATTTTTCTGCTAAATCAAGTGCAGTTTAGTGGTTTTTTAAACCCTTACTTGTACATTTTATTTATTCTTTTATTGCCTTTCGAAATATTAAATAGTTGGTTGTTGCTTTTAGCTTTTTTGTTGGGTATTTCAATCGATTTATTTAGCGGAACGCCTGGAATGCATGCTTCGGCTTCTGTTTTTATGGCTTTTGCTCGTCCATATGTGCTAAAAATATTTGCTCCGCGCGAAGGTTATATTCCTCAGTCAATACCTACTATTGGTTATTACGGAGCAAAGTGGTTTATTAAATATGCGTTGACATTGACTTTTATTCATCACGCATTTTTATTTTTTATTGAGATAGGTCGATTCGATTTCTTTTTCACCACTACTTTAAGAATAATATTGAGTACTATATTTACAATGATTCTGCTTCTTGCTGTTCAGTTGTTGTTTTTTAAATCAAAAAAATAGATTGCTGTGCAGAAGTATTCAAACAGAAAATTTGTAATAGGAGCAATAGCTATTATTATTGGCATTGTTTATTTGAGCCGGTTATTTTGGGTTCAAGTAGTTGATTCTACTTACAAGCTTAATTCAGAAAAAAATTCTATTCGTAGAGAAGAACAGTTTTCGGCTCGTGGTTTGGTTTTCGATCGCAATGGTGAGCTAATTGTTCATAACATGGCTGTTTACGATTTAATGATTGTGCCACGTCAGGTATCGCAATTCGATACTGTTGAACTTTGTCAAACAATAGGTATTGATATTCCTTTTTTGCGAAAGCAGATTTCTAAAGCTCGCCGACACTCGATGTTTAAGAGTTACAAAATTGTTCATCAGATTCCGGATACAGTTTATGCTGTTTTGCAAGAGAAACTATATAAATATCCAGGTTTTTTTGTTCAGGCTCGTACTTTACGTAAATATCCATACAACGTTGCAGCAAATGTGTTAGGTTATGTTAGTGAAGTGCCCGACAGAATTGTTAAAAGAGATAATTATTATAAATCGGGCGATTATATTGGATTTTCGGGTATAGAACGATCGTACGAAGAGGTTTTAAGAGGAAAGAAAGGAGTTCAGTTTAATTTAATCGACGTTCATAACCGGAAAAAGGGGAGTTACGCAAATGGTAAGTACGATACTATTCCTCAAATTGGTGGTAATTTAGTTTCGTCGATAGATATTGAGTTACAACAGTATGGCGAGTTACTTTTAAAAGATAAAATTGGTAGTATTGTTGCTATTGAGCCATCATCGGGCGAAATACTTGCTTTGGTTACTGCTCCTACATATTCGCCTTCCGATATGGTTGGTAGGTTACGATCGGAAAATTATCCTATTTTAATACGCGATCCTTTAAAACCTCTTTTCAACAGAGCTACAATGGCTCAGTATCCTCCAGGATCGACTTTTAAAATGCTTACTGGATTAATAGGTCTTCAAGAAAAAGTTTTAACGCCATCGCAACACTATAGTTGTTATGGGGGATATTTTTCGAAGGCACGGCCCATTGCATGTCATCATCATCGACCTAGTTTAGATTTGGCCGAGGCTTTACAAATGTCGTGTAATGCATACTTCTGTCATGTGTTTCGCAATTTTATGGAGAAGCCTGGGTTTGCTAATCCCGATTCGGCCTTAACTCGTTGGTTAAAGCATGTTCACTCTTTTGGTTTTGGAACACACTTAGGTACCGATTTAGAGAGTGAGCTAAAGGGTATTTTACCTTCGGTAGAAAGTTATAACCGAATTTATAACGGAAGCTGGAATGCTTTAACCTTACTTTCGTTGTCTATTGGTCAGGGCGAGATAGCAATTACTCCTTTGCAATTGGCTAATTATACTGCGGCAATTGCTAACCGCGGCTTTTATTATACACCTCATATTATTAAAGATATTGATGGTAATGGTCCTATAGATAGATTTAAAGAGCGAAAGTACACTACTATTGATTCGGCATATTTTGAAGATGTTATTAAGGGTATGTACCTTGCTGTTAATGGAGGATGGGGCAATGGTGGAACAGCTTCTATTGCTCAAATAAATGGTATCGATTTTAATGGAAAAACTGGTACAGCACAGAACCCACATGGCGAAAACCACTCTATTTTTGTTGGTTTTGCACCTTTAACAAATCCTAAAATTGCTATTGCTGTTATTGTTGAGAATGCTGGTTATGGATCGACATGGGCTGCACCAATTGCTAGTTTAATGGCAGAAAAATTTCTTACCGATACGGTTAAGCGAAAAAGTCTTGAAGAGAGAGTTGTTAACAAAAATTTACTAGATAGAGGTGAGAAGGAACAGTAATATCTTTGCTAAGATTGATTGGCTTGTAGTTTTAATCTATTTGTTGCTTGTTTTTGCAGGCTGGATAAATATTTATGCTGCGGTGTACGACGATAGTCATCATAGTATATTTGATGTGTCGCAAAAGTATGGTAAGCAAATGATTTGGATTATTGCTGCTTTTGTTATTGGCTTTGTTATTCTGCTTATCGATTATCGGTTTTTCTCGATAACCTCGGTTTTAATATATGCCGGAATGATGCTATTGCTTGCTGCAGTGCTGTTGTTTGGTAAAGAGGTTAATGGTGCTCGTTCGTGGTTTGAGATTGGTAGTATTAGGTTGCAGCCATCTGAATTTGCTAAACTGGCTACCACCTTAATGGTTGCCAGGGTTCTAAGTAAACCAAATTTTATTATTCATAAGTTTAAGAATTTAATTCATCTCGGAATAATTTTAGTTATTCCTATGATGTTAATCCTATTACAAAACGATACAGGATCGGCATTGGTATATAGCTCGTTTGTTTTGGTTTTTTACCGCGAAGGATTAACAGGTTGGGTGCTGGTTATAGGTGTACTTACAATAGCTTTGTTTATTGCATCGCTTTTATTTGCGCCTATTTATGTAATAATATTTCTTGTTACTTCGTTTCTGCTTGTTTTTATTAAAATGGCTTTTCATAAGAAGAAGGCTATTAATTATTCAATATTAATTGTTTTATCGGCTGCTATACTTGTGGCTGTAAACCATTATTTAAAGTTAGGATACAATAGTTATTTGTTAATAACTATCCCTGTTGCTCTTTTTACACCTTTTTATCTTTATGCCTTTCTGCGCAAAAAGGTTAAAGCTGCTTTGTGGATAGTACTTATATTCTGGGGGGCGGTTGGTGTTAATTATTCTGTTGATTATGTTTTTAATGAGGTTTTAGAGCAACATCATCGTAAAAGAATTAACGATCTTTTGGGTATTGAATCAGATTTGCAAGGATGGGGTTACAATGTTAACCAGAGTAAAATTGCTATTGGTTCGGGTGGTTTTGCGGGCAAAGGCTTTTTAAAAGGAACACAAACAAAGTTTAATTTTGTTCCCGAACAGAGTACCGATTTTATTTTCTGTACTGTGGGCGAGGAGTGGGGTTTCTTAGGTTCGCTTTTTGTTATTTTTTTGTTTGTTGGACTACTAATAAAAATTATTCAAATTGCCGAACGGCAACGCAGCACTTATGCTAGAGTATATGCTTATGGGGTGTTTGCTATTTTCTTATTTCACTTCACTATTAATATTGGTATGACAATAGGTATTTTACCTGTTATTGGTATTCCATTGCCATTTTTTAGTTATGGTGGATCGTCGTTGTGGGTGTTTACCATTTTTATATTTATTCTTTTAAATATGGATGCTCACCGATTTGAGCTTATTAACTAGACTTTTTCTTATAATATAATTAATAGCGCATGGTTTAAAACCGTGCGCTATTAATTTATATAGCTTTAGTATTTTAAATACTTCTTCAGCACAACCTCTTTTTAAACGATAATAAGGTGTAAATAGTACAGTGTTTACATTGAATAGTGTTTTTTTTCGGGGTAAATTATATACAAAAATTTGCTATTTGAAACGAAGCATGAGAAATGTTTTCACACGCAGTATAATCGATATATCTACGAAGTCAATAACTATTAAATGCGAGTTTCATACCACAAATGAAAAAAAATTATAGATGTATGAAAAGAAGTAATGTTGTTCTTTGGTTTTTCTTTCTTCCAGGTATTCTTTTTGTGTTAATAATTATATCAAATTGCGAAAAGAATAAAAATCAGATTGATAGTTTAAGTACATCGTATACTGCATTTACAGTTAGTCCTATTGGGTTAGATCGTATTAGTGGAATAGTTCCTTTAGGGCAATTAAATCCTCCTGCTCATACCTTGCCTACACGACATCAATACTGGTACACCGGCACTATTTCTGATAATATCGATCCTAATTTTAGGGCTTTATTATATTCTACTGGAAAAATATGGGTAACCAAAATATCGGAAACTAAATATGAAGATAGAGAGTACGAGTACGATTATTGTGTTGAGTTTGCTATTTGCAAAAATATTACTGGCTATTTTGGGCATGTAACCAATTTATCGCCTGCTTTAAAGAATTTAATTGCTAACGAATTATCAACCAATTGCGATTCTTATAGCACTACTACCGAGAGTTTAACTACATGTACCTACAATGTGTTTTATAAGATGGATGCAGGCGAACTTATAGGATCGGTATCGTATTATGGTACTATTGATTTTGGTATGGATGATAATAATAGTAAGCTTAATTTTGCTAACTCTAGCAGATGGAGCTATATGGTTACAGCTGTTAATCCATTAAACTATTTTTCTGCCGATATTAGAAAAGCGATAGAGGCGAAAGTAGGTAATTGGGATGGTTCTCTGTTTAGAACAACTCAACCTATTGGAGGGACAATAGAATACGATGTAATAGGAACAGCACAGGGAACATGGGTTATTGCTGATTTCGACGACAAAATTTTTGCCGAATCGCAGGCCGTTAGTTTGGTTTACGATAATATTAATCCAAGCCTAGGAGCTTTCTCTATTGGTAATATTGGTACAAATTTCGATTCTAAAGTATTAACATTTCAACCACAAGATAGCGGTTTTATTAACCGTAAATTTAATCAGGTAACTGCTGATGGAAATGTGTACGAATACCAATTTACCGAAGGATCGATATATATTCAATATCTATCGAAAGGCAATATGATTATTGAAACAGGTGTTACTTTTAAGGGAGCCTTTACCAATTCAGCCATTTGTTTAATACGATAGTTTCTCAAAAGTTATAAACTTTATACTCCTCGCAATAGCATTTCCCAAAATGCTTCAGGTGCAATTACGTATATTATAGTGTAGACACAATATGTTTTTTATTGCACTGTAATTTCAATATGCTTTGGTTATGCATACTAATAAATTCATTGTATGTGTAAACCTCTACTTTATTATATTATTTCAAAAGGCAACATTACATTTTAATAATTGATAACTACAGCTTTATTAAAACATAGTTTCTAGTTTAAATTTTCTCTTGTGTATTTCTCAAAACGTAACGTGGTTTTCACTAAAACGTAACGTGGTTTCAATCAAAACCTAACGTGGTTTCAACTAAAACGTAACGTGGTTTCAACCAAAACCTAATGTGGTTTTAACCAAAACCTAACGTGGCTTTTCTTAGAGTCTTATTAAACTGCATTTGTACTGATTGTTATTTGTTTTAACTTTTAATTCGTACTTATTAAAAAAAACAGCCCACGATTTAAATCGCGGGCTGTTTTGCAATATTTTAAAATATAGATTAACTACCGAAGTCGTCAAACATAATCATTTCGTCTGGTACACCAAGATCCCAAAGCATTTTCTGAATTGCATCGTTCATCACAGGAGGTCCACAAAGATAGTATTCAATATCTTCTGGCTCTGGGTGATTTTTCAAATACTCTTCATAAATAACATTGTGAATAAATCCTGTTTTACCAGTCCAGTTATCTTCTGGTAGAGGTTCCGAAAGAGCAATCTCGAACGAGAAGTTAGGATTTTCGTCTTGAATTTTTTGGAAGTGATCTTCGTAAAATACTTCGCGCTTACTTCTTGCACCATACCAGAAAGTAGCTTTACGGTCGGTGTGTTGAGTAAGAAATTGGTCGAAGATATGCGAACGCATAGGAGCCATACCAGCACCACCACCAATAAACATCATTTCGCGTTTAGTATCTTTAATAAAGAACTCACCGTAAGGACCCGAAACAGTTACTTTATCGCCTGGTTTACGCGAGAAAATGTACGACGAACAGATACCAGGATTAACATTCATAAAACCATTTTTGGCTCTATCCCAAGGTGGAGTAGCAATACGAATGTTAAGCATAACAATATTACCCTCTGCAGGGTGGTTAGCCATTGAGTATGCACGGTAAGTTTCTTCTGGGTTCTTCATTTTAAATTGCCACATGTTAAACTTATCCCAATCTTCGCGATACTCAGTTTCAATATCAATATCTTTCGAGAAATCAACTTCGCACTTAGGTACATCAATCTGAATATAACCACCCGAGCGGAAATCAAGAGTTTCGCCCTCTGGTAGTTTAACAACAAACTCTTTAATAAATGTAGCCACGTTGTTGTTCGAAACAACTTCGCACTCCCATTTTTTAATACCCATAACCTCTTCAGGAACATGAACCTTCATGTCTTCGCGAACCTTAACCTGACAACCTAAGCGCCATTTGTCTTGTTGCTCTTTACGTGTAAAGAAACCAGTTTCTGTAGGAAGAATTGATCCGCCTCCTTCTTCAACCTGACATTTACACATACCACATGTACCACCACCACCACAAGCCGATGGAAGGAAAATTCCGTTTTCCGACATTGTGTTTAATAGTGTCGATCCTGGTTCAACAACAAGTTCTTTCTCGTTGTTGATATTTACTTTAACTTCACCCGATGGGGTAAGTTTCTTTTTTGCATATAATAAAACAGAAACCAGTACAAGAGTCACCGTAAGGAAAACGGCAACACCCGAAAGGATAACTGTTGAAGCTGTAGCTGCTAAAATCATCTTTTAGTTTCTTTTAAATTATAATTTAATACCCATAAAACTCATAAAGGCAATTCCCATTAAACCAGTAACAATAAATGTTATTCCTAGTCCGCGAAGCGGAGCTGGCACTTTAGAGTAAGTAAGTTTTTCGCGAATAGCTGCAATACCAACAATAGCTAAAAACCAACCAATACCCGAACCTAAACCAAACGATGTAGCTTGTCCAATAGAAGCATACTCGCGCTCTTGCATAAATAACGAGCCACCTAAAATAGCACAGTTAACAGCAATAAGCGGAAGGAAAATACCCAACGAAGAGTAAAGAGCAGGAGTAAATTTCTCAACAATCATCTCAACAAGCTGAACCATCGATGCTATAACAGCAATAAACATAATAAAGCTTAAGAAACTAAGATCAACGTCGGCTAAATCGGCGCTTAACCAAGTCATAGCACCTGGTTTAAGAACGTATTGATTAAGAAGATAATCTACTGGTACAGTAATACCAAGTACAAAGACTACGGCTAATCCAAGTCCAACAGATGTTTTTACAGTTTTTGATACCGCTAAGTACGAACACATACCTAAGAAGTAGGCAAAAACCATATTATCGATAAAGATGGATTTTACAAAAATATTTATAATGTCTTGCATAACTCTAGTGTTTAAAAATTAGGACTCTTGAAGATCTTTGTTTTTAGCACGCTGAACCCAGATAATAACACCTACAACAACAAGTGCCATTGGAGGTAAAATCATAAGTCCATTATTAACGTATCCAAAATCGTAAAACGACTGTGGTATAATCTGGAAACCAGCAATTGTTCCCGAACCAAATAGCTCGCGAATAACAGCAATAATAACAAGAATAATACCGTATCCTGCACCATTACCAATACCATCAAGAAGCGAAGGCCATGGTTTGTTACCAAGAGCAAAAGCCTCTAAACGACCCATAATAATACAGTTAGTGATAATAAGTCCTACAAACACCGAAAGCTGTTTACTAATGTCGTAAACATAAGCTTTAAGTAATTGGTCGACAAGAATTACTAACGAAGCAATAATAACCAACTGAACAATAATACGAATACGAGTTGGAATAGTATTTCGAAGTAGAGAGATAATAACATTCGAGAATGCCATAACTGCCGTAACAGAAAGGGCCATAACAAAAGCAGGCTGTACTTTTACAGTAACCGCTAATGCCGAACAAATACCTAATACCTGCACTGTAATGGGGTTATTCTCATTAAGTGGATTGGTAAGAAGTTTCATGTTCTTTGATGAAAACAATGGTTCTTTTTCGCTCATCACTATAATATTTTATTTTCTTACATTATTAAAATAAGGAACATAGTCGCTAAGACAAGTCTTAACCATAGCCTCAAGACCTTTCGATGTTATTGTTCCGCCCGAAATAGCGTCAACACCATGAATATCGCCCTCTGGAGCACCTCCTTTATGAACAATGATTGACACAAATTTATCGCCATTCATTATCTGTTTACCTTTAAAAGGCTCCATAAAGAAAGGTTTGTTGATATCGGCACCAAGACCAGGAGTTTCGCCTTTATGATCGAAAGTAACACCATAAATAGTGTTCATATCTTCGTTAAGGGCAATGTTTCCCCAAATAGGACCCCAAAGACCTTTTCCAAGAACAGGAATGATATATTTTACACTTCCATCTTCAAACTGACAAACATAAAGAGGTAGGTTTCTATCTTCGATATCTTTTGCTTGTTCCTCTTTTAAAGTTATCTCAAAAGCATCAACGCCCTCTTTTACATTTCCTTTGTAATCAACAACCAAACGTTGTTTGATGAATTTATCGAATTCACCTTCAACATAGCTGTTTTTATCTTTAACATTAGAAGCATCGGCCGCAAGGTTCACCGAGCGTAAAATGTCTAGTTTCTTCTCTATCTCAAGATTTTTCATTTGTGCAGGCTTAAGAGCAATTGACGCAAATGAAAGAATTGCCGCTACCACGATAACCATTATCGAAGCGTATGCGAATATGTATAAATTAGTCTGTTTCTTCATATCCCAATTATTAAGCGTTTACCTTAACTCTTTTCATACGACGACGAATATTCGACTGAAGAACATAGTGGTCGATAAGCGGAGCAAAAGTGTTCATAAGTAGAATAGCTAACATCATACCTTCTGGGTAAGCTGGGTTGAAAACACGAATTAATATAGCGAACATACCAATAAGGAATCCGTAAATCCATTTTCCAGTCTCTGTTTGCGAACCCGAAACAGGATCGGTAGCCATAAAAACAGCACCAAAAGCAAAACCACCAAGCATAAGGTGATTAATAGCCGACATCTCCATAAACGAGTTTACTGCAAAGGCATTAAAAATTAATCCCATTGTTAAACCACCTAATACAGTTGAAAGCATAATCTTCCAGCTAGCAATACCAGTAGCAATAAGAAGCACAGCACCAATTAAAATAGCTAAAGTTGATGTTTCGCCAATAGAACCAGGAATAAATCCGAAGAACATGTCTGATACCGAAGGAAGTTTTTCTGTTAAACCAGCTGCTGCATTAGCCAAAGGAGTAGCTCCCGAGAAACCGTCAACAACACCTTCGCCACTGCTTAATCCGCTAATCCAAACGTAGTCGCCCGACATTTTCGAAGGGTAAGCAAAAAATAGAAATGCTCTGGTAATAAGAGCAGGGTTCCATATATTCATACCTGTACCACCAAAAATTTCTTTGCCAATAATTACAGCAAAAGCAGTTGCAACTGCAACCATCCAAAGAGGAGTGTCGACAGGAACAATAAGTGGAATTAACATACCCGAAACAAGGAAACCCTCGTTTATTTCGTGTTTGCGCATTTGTGCTACGGCAAATTCAATACCTAAACCAACAGCATACGAAACAATAACTAATGGAAGAACCTTAATAAGTCCATGACTTACAATCTCCCAAAATGTAACCTCTTGTCCTAACGACAAAAAGTGTTGATATCCTGTGTTGTAAATACCAAACAAAAGAGCAGGTACCAACGCCAAAACAACAACACTCATTGTTCTTTTTAAATCGATAGCGTCGCGAATATGAGCACCTTTTTTTGTAACCGCATCGGGAACAAATAAAAACGTGTCAAAGCCGTCGTAAACCGATTTGAATGCACCAAGCTTACCACCCTCTTCGAAGTGGGGCTTGATATTATCCATAAATCTTCTTAAAGCCTTCATTGCTTATCTATATTTCTTTCTGACATTAAAAATGTCATATTTTATTTACCTAATAATATTAACCTAACTCTTTTACCATTAAATCAAGACCTTGACGAACGATGTGCTGAACATCAATTTTCGATGTACAAACAAATTCACACAAAGCAAAATCTTCTTCAATAATTTCGTAGATTCCTAACTGCTCCATTTTGTCGATATCTTCGGCAAGAATAGCTTTCAATAAATGAACAGGATAAATATCCATAGGAACAACTTTTTCGTACTGACCACTCATAACAAAAGCTCTGTCGCCACCATTTAAGTTAGTGTCAAGCGAATACTCTTTTTTAGGTGTCATCCACGAGAAGAATGTTTTAGACATACTGAACTTTTTAAGTCCAGGAAGTGCCCAACCAATAAATTCAAAATGACGACCTTCTGGAATTACATTAATTGAGTTGCTGTAATAACCAAGGAAACCGTCTTTAGAGATTTGCTGACCAGTAAGAACATTACCACTTATGTAACGAAGCTCGTTTTCGTTGTTAACATTTTTGTCAACAAGATTCGAGATAGAAGCACCAGAGATTACTTTAAAGTAACCAGTCTTTTTAACTTCCGATCCGCCAAGAGAAATAATTTGCGAAGCGTCGTAAATGCCTTTAGTTAACAAACGACCTAACATAATAATATGCTGAGGAGCGATTGTCCAAACAATATCGCCTTTGCTAATTGGATTAACCTTGTGAATTTGTGTTCCAACGTTACCTGCTGGGTGCATTCCTCTGAAATAGTGAAGCTCTACGCCATCTATTTTAGTGAAAAGACTATCTTTTTGATAATCGGCATTTAGTCCAAAATGAACTTTACCCGAAGTAAGTTTCTGAAGAGCTTTAACACCAGCTGTAAAACTTTCTACTTCGTCTTTTACCATAAAGTCGATATCGGTAGCTAGTGGAGCAGAGTCAAAACACGATACAAAAATATCGCGTGGAGAATCCTCAGCATTAGCAATAATACCGTAAGGACGTTGGATTACCGAAGGCCACAAACCACTGATAAGCATCAACTCCTTAATCTCTTCGGCCGAAAAATTTCCTTTAGTAATGTCAAAATTCTGATATTCAACTTCAGAATCAGCTTTCACTATTACCTCTAATATCTTACGTCTTTCGCCACGAACTACGTCTACAACTTCACCGCTAACAGGCGAAGTAAAAAGCACTTTAGGATTGTTTTTGTCGAAAAACAAAGGTGCCCCGGCTTTGACTTTGTCGCCAATGTTTACAGACAACTTAGGTGTTACTCCGTGAAAATCGGTTGGCTTAATTGCATAACTATCTGCCATTGAGGGGCGTGATAGAACAACGTCTGATTTTCCTTTTAGCCTAATGTCTAAACCTTTTTTTATATTAATAATCTGAGACATACTAAATGTAAATTTATTTTCAGTGAGCAAAATTATTCATTTTTACCTCTAATACAAGTTTTCTAAAGCATAGAATATGAATTATTACATAAATCATATATATTAATTTATGTATGTGTTAATAGCTCTGAATATCAAATAAGATTAGCCTTATATAATTCTTGATAATGATTTTATACACCATAATAATTGTTATTTTTAGCAAAAAATATTTAATAACATATGAGCACAAATAAACCTCTATTAATACTAATTATATCAACTGTTTTTTTATTAACAGCAAAAAGTCAACCTGTAAACACTGTTTGTACCGAAAATGTTTCGGTGAATAATATTCGAACAGTTCTTTTTTATCAGAAAGGCAACGAGCTTTCTATGCCTAATATACAATTAGACTCCGACGAGAAGTTAGTTCTTAAGTTCGACGATCTTGATAACGAGGTAAAGGATTATTATTACAGTATTACACACTGCACAAGAGATTGGAAAAAGAGCGATGTTAATACTTCTTTTTATTCAACAGGTTTTAACGATAACCAAATTATGGATTACGAATATTCGTTTAATACTTTGGTTCCGTATGTTAATTATACTCTTGAGTTGCCAAACGACGATATGTCGATTCTTAAATCGGGTAATTATATAATTGATATTTATACCAAAGATAATGGTAACCAGATAAAAATAACTAAGCGATTTACTGTTTACGAACCTCTTACTAAGGTTAAAGTAAAGTGTACACGTCCGCTCGATGCTTCGATGTATAATTCGGGTCAGGAGTTGTATTTAGAAATAGACGAGAACCCAACGTATATTACAAACCCTTATAGTCAATTGTTTGTCTCTATTTTGCAAAATGGCGATTGGAATAATAGAATAGATTTAGATAAGCCCGATTTTTTACGCGATGGCAAAGTGATATATAATAATAGCGAGAAAATTGTTTTCGATGCAGGAAATGAATTTCGATATGTTGATCTTAAGAACGAAAAATACAACTCGGAGCGAATTAAGAATACTACTATTATTAACGACTATTATTTTACAATGCTTCACGATGATTTGGATATGCTTTTCGAACCATATTTTTATAGCAGAGATATTAATGGTAAGTATTTAGTAAAGCGCGATACATACGACAATAGTCATGTTGAGGCCGATTATGTTTTTGTTCATTTTACTTTAAATTATAATAAGCAGATAACTCTTGGAAAACCTTATTTGTATGGGGCTCTTACTAATTGGGACTGTAATGGAAATAACCAGATGAAATGGAATCCAGAAATAGAAAAGTACGAACTAACAATTATGCTTAAGCAAGGTTACTATAATTATAAGTATGTAACTAAGCTTCCTAATGATGTAATTAAGCAGTCAATTTTTTCTGGTAGCCATTACGAAACTCAAAACTTATATAATGTATATATTTATTTAACCGATTTAAGTTACAACTACGATAGACTTATTTGTACAAGTGTTGTAAACTCGAATAAAACAGAATAATTTGTATAAATTTTAAAAGATGACGATTATCATAAAATAAGAACTCCTAACTCTTATTTTTGTTTTTCTGATTATTAACCTTAAAAAACACATATTTATCATGGCAAAAGGATTCTACAATGTTCCGGCGGCTAAAAATGAGCCGATTAACAGTTATGCTCCAGGTACCCCTGCGAGAGCTGAGTTACAAGCAGCCTTAAAAGAGGCTCGTTCTCAAGAAATTGAAGTACCAATGTATATTGGTGGCAAAGAAATAAAGACAGGAAATATGGGACGAATGTTCCCACCTCACGATCATAAGCACACTCTTGGTCATTTTCACAAAGGCGATGCTAGTCATGTAAAAATGGCTATCGAAAGTGCTCTTGCTGCTAAGGCAAATTGGGCAAACTTATCGTGGGAACACAGAGCGTCTATATTTTTAAAAGCTGCCGACCTGCTTGCTGGGCCATACAGAGCTAAGATTAACGCAGCAACTATGCTTGCTCAGTCTAAGAGTGCTTTTCAAGCCGAGATTGACTCTGCTTGCGAGCTTGCCGATTTCTTAAGATTCAACGTTCAGTATATGACTGAAATTTACAAACAACAACCAGCTTCGTCTGATGGTGTTTGGAATAGAGTAGAGCAGCGTCCTCTTGAGGGATTTGTTTTTGCACTTACTCCATTTAACTTTACTGCAATTGCTGGTAACTTACCTTCGGCACCTGCTATGATGGGTAATACTGTTGTTTGGAAACCTGCTAACACTCAAATTTACTCGGCAAGAGTAATTATGCAGATCTTTAAAGAAGCTGGTCTTCCTGATGGCGTTATTAACTTAATGTATGTTTCGGGTCCTGTTGCTGGCGAGGTTATCTTCTCGCATCCAGAATTTGCAGGTATTCACTTTACTGGTTCTACCGAGGTATTCCAAAATATTTGGAAAACTATTGGCGATAATATTCATAACTACAAATCGTATCCTCGTATTGTTGGTGAAACTGGTGGTAAAGACTTTATTATGGTTCACCCATCGGCTAAGCCTGAGACTGTTATTACTGCCATTACTCGTGGTGCTTTTGAATATCAAGGACAGAAATGTTCGGCTGCTTCAAGAGCTTATATTCCACGCAGCATGTGGGCACAGGTTAAAGAGGGGGTTCGTAAAGATGTTGAGTCGTTTAAGATTGGAGGAACTGAAGATTTCCGTAATTTCTTTAATGCTGTTATCGACGAGTCGTCGTTTAATAAATTAGCTAAAGCAATTGATCAGGCTAAAGAAGATAAAGATGCCGAGATTGTTATTGGTGGTACTTACGATAAATCGGTGGGTTGGTTTATTCATCCTACAGTTATCGAGGCTAAAGTTCCTCAGTATACTACTATGGTTGAAGAGTTGTTTGGTCCAATTATTACTGTTTATGTTTACGAAGACGATAAGTTTGATGAGACAATGGACATTCTTGATAAGACTTCAATTTATGCTTTAACAGGTTCAATTATTTCGCAAGATCGTTATGCAATTGAGAGAGCTACTAAGCGTTTAGTTAATTGTGCTGGTAACTTCTATATTAACGATAAACCAACAGGTGCCGTTGTAGGACAGCAACCATTTGGTGGTGGACGTGGTTCGGGTACTAACGATAAAGCTGGTTCTATGATTAATCTGCTTCGTTGGGTTTCGCCACGAACTATTAAAGAGACTTTTGTTCCGCCAACAGACTACAGATATCCATTCTTAGCTGAAGAATAAGAGTTTATATATAAATTTAAAAAGCTCGGCCAATGTGGTCGAGCTTTTTGTTTTGCAGATGTTTGTTATAAGCACTAAAAACAGAAGAAGGTGTCCAAAAACAATTAATAAAAATTAAAATGTCACGTTGAGCGGAGTCGAAACGTTGTGTTTTCAATGAAACAATCCTTCG
>JAFGOQ010000178.1 GCA_016926405.1 Bacteroidales bacterium | reverse complement strand
GGAGAGATGGCAGAGTGGTCGAATGCGGCGGTCTTGAAAACCGTTGTGCGGCAACGTACCGGGGGTTCGAATCCCTCTCTCTCCGCACTTAAACCGATTAAACTTTTGTTTAGTCGGTTTTTTTTTGAGTAAAATTCACATCTATTTTTAACTATAATTATTTTACTTTTTTCATAAGGTGGCATTAAACCTTTTATCATTATTGATTTCTTAGAAATATTAATTATTTTCAACTCCTGTTAAACGATATTCGATAATAAATATGTTATTATACAGTTATAATAACAATAATCACAGTACTGAACATTCACAATTGATGTTATATATAAATTAATTAAACTTTTTATTTATGAAGAAAAGCACATTGCTTATTGCTTTGGTGTTTACAATGGTACTAACCAGCTGTACCAACGATAAACACAAGGTCTCACAAAAAACGGATCCTAACGGATATTCGTACGAGACAGTTTCTAACGATCCCCTAAACGCTAGGATCTACACCCTCGACAATGGTCTTAAAGTTTACCTTAGAGTAAACCGCGACGAGCCACGTATCGAAACTTACATCCCTGTTAAAGCTGGGTCAACATACGATCCTGCCGAAACAACTGGTTTAGCTCATTATTTAGAGCACATGATGTTTAAAGGAACATCTAAAATTGGTACAATTAACTGGGAAGAAGAGTCAAAACTTATTCAGCAAATCTCTGATCTTTACGAGAAGCATAAAGCTACCAACGATAAGGACGAGAAAAAAGCTATTTACAAAGAGATTGACAGATTATCGCAAGAGGCTGCAAAATACGCTGTTGCCAACGAATACGATAAACTTACTGCTTCAATTGGTGCTAAAGGAACAAACGCCTATACATCAAACGAGCGTACTGTTTATATAAACGATATTCCTTCAAACGAACTTGAAAAATGGTTGCAAATAGAGAGCGAAAGATTTGGCGAACTTACTCTTCGTATTTTCCATACCGAGCTTGAAGCTGTTTACGAAGAGTTTAACATGAGCCAAGACAACGACCGTAGAAAAGCTAGATACAAATTGTACGAGTTGCTTTTCCCAACACATCCTTATGGTCAGCAAACAGTTCTTGGTAAAGCCGAACACCTTAAAAACCCTTCAATGGTAAATATCCATAACTATTTCGATACTTATTATGTACCAAATAATATGGCTATCTGTATGTCTGGTGATTTAGATTTCGACAACACTATTATGCTAATCGATAAATACTGGGGTAAGTTTAAAGCTTCCGATAAGAAAACAGAAAAAACTTTTGCTCCAGAAAAAGAGATTACTAAATCTGTTTCGGCTGAAGTTTCTGGTCCTAGCGACGAATACTTGACTATGGCTTACCGTTTCGATGGTATTGGATCAAAAGACGAGGATATGGTTACTATGATCGATATGATTCTTAATAACAGTAAAGCTGGTTTAATTGATCTTGATCTTGTTAAAGAGCAAAAAGTTCTGCAAGCTTATAGCTATAGCGACTTTATGAAAGATTATGGCGTGCACTTCTTTGGCGGAAAAGCTAAAAATGGTCAAACTCTTGAAGAGGTTAAGGATTTAATTATTGCCGAAATCGAAAAAGTTAAAAATGGAGAGTTCGAAGATTGGTTGCTTGAGGCAATTATTAACGACATAAAACTTTCTAATATTCGCGGTACCGAGAGTAACGGATCGGCTCACCAGTTTGTTGAAGCTTTTACTGAAGATGTTAAGTGGAAAGATTTTATCTCGAAAATTGATAGACTAGAGAAAATTACTAAAGCAGACATTATTGAATTTGCTAAAAAACACTACAACGATAACTATGTTGTTGTTTACAAACGCAAAGGTAAAAACGATGATGCTGTTAAGGTTGAAAAACCAGAAATTACTCCTGTGCCTATCAACAGAACTGCTCAGAGTGAGTTTATGGTTAATCTTTTAAACGAAAACACTGAGCGTTTAAATCCTGTTTTTGTTGATTTCGACAAAGCAATTAACACTGTAGAGCTTCAAAAAGGGGTTGAGCTTAATTATATTAAGAATAACGACAACGAAACTTTCCAACTTATTTATGTTGTAAATATTGGTAGCAATAACGATAAAGAGCTTGCATTAGCTGTTGATTATCTTGAATATTTAGGAACAACCCAGTACAGCGCATCAGATCTTAGCAAAGAGTTCTTTAAAAATGGTTTATCGTATAATGTATCGTCAAACGACGAGCGTTCATATATTGCTATTAGTGGACTAAAAAAATCGTTTAACAAAGGTATTGAGCTTTTAGAACACCTTTTAGCAAACGCTAAAGAAGATCAACAAGCTTACGATAATTTTGTAGACGATATTATTAAGAGCCGCGAGAATAATAAAACAAACAAAAGTTATATTCTTTGGGCAGGAATGCTTAATCGCGCTAAATACGGTGAGGTTAACCCTACTACAAATATTCTTTCGGCCGAACAGCTTAAGGCTATTAATCCAAAAGATTTAGTTAAAAAGGTTGCTTCTTTAACATCGTATCCTCATACAATTCTTTACTACGGACAAGACGACATGAATACAGTTAAAACTCTTTTAACTAAATATCATGTTACTCCTGAAAACCTAACTGCTATTCCTGCAAAAACAGAATACAAAGAGGTTGAGTCTGACAAAAACAGAGTGATTTTTGTTAACTACGATATGGTTCAAACAAACATTCTTATGCTTACTAAGCGTAATAAGTTTGATGCAGCAATTACTCCTGCCGTACGCATGTTTAACGAATATTATGGTGGCGGAATGGGTTCTGTAGTGTTCCAAGAAATTAGAGAGAGTAAGGCTCTTGCCTACTCGGCTTTTGCTCAATACTCACAAGCTAGCAAAGTAGACGAATCGGATTATATATTAGGTTTTGTTGCTACTCAGGTTGATAAATTAGGAATGGCTACCGATGCTATGGGCGACTTATTAAACAATATGCGTCAGAGCGAAACATCGTTTGAAAATGCTAAAGATGCTCTTCTTAAAAACATCGAGACTTCGAGAATTACTAAATCTAATATTTTCTGGACTAAGCTTAATAACCTTGACAAAGGTATTACATACGACATTCGCGAAGATGTATACGAGCAAGCTAAAGCAATGAAAATTGATGATATCCAAAATTTCTTCGATAAAAATGTAAAAGGTAGCAACTACACTTATCTTGTTATTGCCGATCGCAAACTTATTGATATGAAAAAACTAAAACAACTTGGCGAAGTTACTGAGCTTTCGCTTGAAGAAGTTTTTAACTACTAAAACATTTGTTTTAAATAAACTAAAGGCTCTTTGCATAATGCAAAGAGCCTTTTTTTATTACTTGGTTTTTACGTAAAAATTATTCAGTTGCTACAAGAGAATCCTGTAGTTTTACATTCAACAATAATTATTTTAGCAGCACTACATCCACTTCCACCACTAATACCAAGCTGCTGAAAATCATGTTCGCCTGGAGCAAGTTCAATTTCTTTTGATTCACCTGGGTCAATAGTTCCATAATTGACTCCATCAACCATTATTCGTTGAACAGTGCTTATCGATTTATTTGTTAACTTCAAAGTACCCATCCCATCACAAGTTTCTTCGCAAGAAGAGAGGATAAAAAGTCCTATGAAGGCAAAAATTAAAATTAAGATGTGCTTTTTTGTTTTCATTAAATTGATTTTTTAAATATTTTCTTACTCAAGAAGCTTTTCAGAATGGTTTAATTTTGAATTCCACTTGTTTTAATTTTTATTGTTACCAACAATAACTGTCATGAAGTATCAACTCTATTTGTTGCTACATATATTTTTCTATATCTACTTTGTTGACCAACCATGTTATTAATACTTATTGAATAATAAGGTTCTTTCAGTTAGATTAACAAATTACAATAAAAAACATTCTATTTCAACCATTGTTACACCCCGTGTGGAACTAAGCTAACAATTCAACACATATCAAGTCAGTTACACTACTATACTTGTGCTTATAAAGTTCGTACACAAAGCCTTCGGCAATAGGATTGCTTTTTAACAGTCACAAGTTACGCTTCGCTAAATCCTCAACACTTGTGAAGGCTCTCTCTACAACACACCAAACCCGACAGGTTTTTGAAACCTGCCGGGTTTAACCTAATATATTTTAACAGCCACCCTTTATACTACCTTTGGCACGAGCTACAATAAACCCGTAAACCGCTCTGCAAAACTGGTGAAAAAGCTCGCGTCAGCCTTATTTTTTCTTCTTACCTGTTAAATCCTCAGGATGCTTTATTACATATATTAAAGCTGAGGCAAGTGTAATTACACCAAGCCAGAGAAAAAAATGAGCAACCCAAAATGTTGGATTAAATTTAATAACCATTTCATTATTAACCTTTAACTGCTCTATATACATATTATAATCTGGATCAGAATCTTTCCAAACAACAGCTTCAGCTCCAATTAAATTTCGTTTAGCAAAATACTTTACCAATAAAGCTCTATCCTTTCCATTTTCGGAGTAATACTCCTTTTTATTATCTAATGTAATGATAAATCTATCTGTTTTCCTTGCAAATTTTAATTCATATTTTACTATTTTACCACTTACAAGATTTAAATCTTTTTCATTTTTTGGCAAATCAATAAACATATTAATTCCTGAAACTAAACAAAACAAGCCAAAAGGAACGCCTACTAAAAGAGCCCTTAAATAACTATAATTTTTAATAAATCCCATATTCTAATTCTTTAATTTTTTTAATTCATCCTGTAAGTAATTATACACTTCGGGAGTCTTTTGCTGAAGATCTATTTTTACATCTTCATCTATTTCATCCCACGCTGTAATTAACAGTGATACTTTTGAACTAATCTCTTTACTAGCAAAATTTTTAAATATCAATGCACAATTAATTACATTACTAAACACCCCTATCCCGCAAGTCTGCGACTTGTGGGCGACTACGTTAGCAATTCAACAGGAATCATCCCCTTACCGCCACAGTAATCAATAGC
>JAFGOQ010000177.1 GCA_016926405.1 Bacteroidales bacterium | reverse complement strand
ATTTACTTATATAAATAGGAGCATTAAAACTACTTTTTGCATCTTTATATTTATCTATAGAATTGCTAAAAACATTGTAATAACCAACCTGAATAGCAAAACCTTCATTAATGTAAACCCTTTCACCAAGCTCATTATTGTTAACCTTATACAATAATGAATTATTTTCAGGAGCTGCCATATAAACAAATTTTACAACAGTATCGGTAACAACTTTTGTTATATAAACGGTATCGGTCAGTATTGGATCAAGTATAGTTGTATCAGATAAAACTGCAACAGCAGAATCCACTAAAGGTGTTGTAATCTCAGCCAAAACAGGCTCTTCAACAGACTTTACTTTGCGAGGTTTTAACACCTCAATACTAACATTACCCTTTTCTCCTGGATCAATATCTAGTTTTAAACTAGCAGAAATAGAAAGTTTAATTATGCCCTCTTTGTTAGAAATACGATTATCATTTATGGTAACAATAACAAATTTCCCTTCGTCCAAATTAGTAACCATAACTTTTGATCCTATGGGTATACTGCGATGGGCAGCAGTATATTTTGCATGTGAAAAAAGCTGTCCACTAGATGTAACTTTACCTTCGAACGAATCGGCATAAACCGAATTTTTCCCTGTCTCTTTAAAAGGGACAAAATCTTGCCCCCTTGTTATTCCTGAGGATAATACTATTACTAGGATTGCAATCCATGTTAAGTTTTTTATCATCTTATATAATTTTATCGCTATTAAACTAATAAAGGTTTACTGCACTTGAACATAACAGAAGATAAAAAAAAATAAAACCCAACGCAATAGATGTGTTGGGTTTTATTAAAAAGCAAACGGTAATACTATTTTTTCAAAACAATCTATTTATCTACTGTTCCAATTCTGTTTTCAATAGACTTTACTTTTGATTCTATTCGATTGTTCTTTCCCTTTTGAATATCAAAAGTAATAGTTGAGTATATTCTATCTGAATAAGGTTCTAAAATATCGTTTGCTTTTTGAACAATCTCCAGAGCCTGTTTCATTGTTGCTGTCTCAATTACTGTTGCCATTGGCGATAATTTATAATTAAAACCCAAACTCCTAATCATATCAATAATCTGACTAACATACTCACTAACGCTGGTTCCTTTATCAGTTGGAAATATTGCAAAATTCATTAATACCGACATATCTATTATTATTTAAGTATTATATCCCAAACTAGTTCAACATCCCAATTTTCTTTAACAATAACTTCTTCCAATACATTGTCTTTGTTAAGATACCTTACCTGCTCTGGCTGAATATGCTTTAAATATTCACCTGTATCCCATTTTTTATTTCCGTTAGCATCGTAAATCGATTTTATTAGATATTTATCGGGAGTAAGATGAGGAATTGTCAACAAAGTGTCCTTGTCAATAAAAAATTCTCTAATAACTTTCTCGTTATCCTTATCAGCTTTTAAAAGCTGTACAATTTGTGGATACAAATCTGCCGAATAAGTAAGTTTAACAATTCCATAACTATCAAGTTCTGGCACCGAAAAATTAACATCCAGAGTATCGTTAATCTCCGATGAATAATTCTGAAATGCATTAGGAAGTGCTGTAAAATGATATTTTGCACCTGGCTTTCTATTAAACAATACTCTCTTTTTAAACAATGATGTTTCATCATCAACAACTTTAAAAGGTACTGGAGTTTCAATTGTATCAACAAAAACTGAAAGCGAAATTTGAGTAATATCAAACTTACTAATAGGCTCTGAAGCTATAATATCTAACGAATCAAAAAGCTCAAGCTTTGACGATATATTTAATTGAGTATTAAACTTACCCTCTTGTTTGTTCTTGTCTTTCTTATAAACAACTTTAAGTGTATCGGTGCGCCAGCTTAGTTTATATAAAGAATCGGTTGCCAGATAATCAACTTTTAGCTTTAAAGTATCAAGTTTCGCAATAGTTGTATCTGTAAGCCAGTAATTAAATAATTTCTTATCAACCGAATAATCTTCAACAAACCATTCTTTAGAATCGAAATTCAGAGGAGTTATGCCTATTACATCATTATATTCGGTGTTTAACTCTAGCGATAATTTATTTGGCTGCTCACGCTTATAATCCTTTAGATATTGCTGATCGCGATCCTCCATAAACATAAACAAAGTTAAATGTTGATGCATCTCAGGAGTATCAACAACAGAAGAGTCAGCATTAAAATTTAAAAAAGAATTCTCTTCATCAACAATTGGAGCTACTATTTCAACTGGTTCATCAGAAAAAGCAATTGCCTCGCCAGCCTGATCATAAATAAGATTATTGTTAAGCTCTTTAAAAGCAAATATCTTATATTTCCCTTCGGCAATATTTCTGAAAACAAAAAAGCCACTCTCTTTATCTGCTTTAGTAATATATAGAGGTCGCTCTTTGATACAAATAGAGTCATCAAAATTATTGTAAAGAGCTACAACAACATTCTCTTCTGCTTTATGATCTACAGCTCTAATTACTGAACCATGAAAGTCTAATGTATCAACTATTGATCCTGTTGAAAAAACATAAGTAAAATCTTCATACGGATTGCCTTCATTGTTGTCTTGAATAGCATCTGCAAAAGAAAAAGTATATGTAATATTATCTCTTAAGGTATCTTCGAAACTAACAACAAACGATTTTCCCCTTAAAGTAACTTTTGGCTTCTTACTCAAAGGAGGTGAAACAACAAGCTTATTATTAATATCGTCGAATTTGATATATTCGTCGAAATAAACTCTAAACTTATTTGTTTTTACATTTGTTGAAAAATTAGCTGGCTCAGATTCCAGAATACTAGGAGGAATAGTGTCTTTTATTCCACCTGTTGGGTTTCCTATATTTGCGCATCCTGTTAAGAAAAAAATGCAAAGAGCTGCTATTATAGCAGCTGATACTAAATATTTGGTCATCACTATATTTTTTATTCGCTAACAAAATTACAACTTTATACAAATGTATGTCTATCATTTTTAATTATTATATGATAAAACTGTTTCATATATTAGTTGGATAAATAAAAATTCTTTTTCAACCACATTTAAAATGAACGAATTAAGAAAAAAAACAGTTACTAAAATCACTCAGCAACAGTTTGATTTATTAGTTATTGGTGGCGGAATTACTGGTGCGGGAATTGCTCTAGATGCTGCTAGCAGAGGACTTAAGGTTATTTGTATTGATAAGAACGACTTTGGATGGGGAACAAGTAGCAGATCAACCAAACTAGTGCATGGCGGATTACGATATCTTAAAAATGGCGAGTTTAATATGGTTAGGAAAGTAGGTAGAGAACGTGCTATTGTTTATAAAAACGCACCTCACATTGTTACTCCCCAACGAATGATTCTACCAATGCAGCGCAAAGGTACATTTTCGCCTTGGCTAACAAAAATAGCACTAACAATATACGACTTATTAGCAGGTGTTTACAAACACGAGCGTAATTACAAAATGACAACAGATGAAGTTGTTAAAGCTGAACCATCTATAAATAAAAATGGATTATTAGGAGGCGTTGCCTATTACGAATACAAATGCGACGATTCGCGTTTAGTTATTGAAACCTTAAAAAAAGCCGTTGAATACGGCGCCACTGTTTTAAACTATTGCGAGTTAAAGAGCTGGACTTACGCTAATAACTCTATTACAGGTGGAGAATGTTTAGATATTATAAATAATAAACAGCTTTGCATTAGCGCAACAAAAACAGTTAACGCTACTGGTCCGTGGGTAGACAATATGCGATTAACAGAATCTACAACAGTAAAAAAACGTCTGCATTTAACAAAAGGTGTTCATCTTGTTTTTAGCAAGAATGACCTTCCTATTACAAATGCACTATATTTTGATGTTTCCGACGGACGAATGATCTTTGCAATACCAAAGAGACACATTGTTTATGTTGGAACAACAGACACCTCGTATTTGCACAGTATAGACAATCCTTTAGTTAGCAACAACGATATTACATATTTATGCAATGCAGTAAATAATAGATTTAATGTTGAATTAAATAAAGATGATATTATTTACGCATGGGCAGGGCTGCGCCCGTTAATTTACAAATCGGGGAAAAACAACCCCTCTGAATTATCGCGAAAAGATGAGATTTTCACCTCAGAAACTGGCCTCTTATCAATTGCTGGCGGTAAACTTACAGGCTATCGACTAATGGCTAAAGAAATTGTTGATAAAGTTGAGAAGGAATTATCGAAAATTCAAAAGCGCGATTTGGTTAAATGTTCAACTAGAAACATAAAATTAAGTGGTGGAGATTTTGATGGCGAGATTAACACAGACACATTAATATACATTAACGATATTAAATATGACGAGGCTAAACAAACAGGTGTAGAAGTTGAATACTTTAAAGAACTATTTTATCGTTACGGATCGAATATAGACGAAATTACAAATAAAGCATACGAGCTTAAAAAACCAGGAAACAACTGGAAAGATATATGGCTTGAGGCAGAAATATGGTATTCTGTTAATTATGAATTTACAGTTTCTCCAGTTGATTTTTTAATCAGAAGAACATCTATACCAATGTTTAATCCTGAATTAATTTCAGACGAATTCTTAACAAAAGTCAATACTCTATTTGTTAAATATCTGTTAAATTATACAGAAACTGTACAAGAGTTAAAAAATAAGATAAGTTTGCAGTCTGTTTTATTAAAAGTCGAATAGTATATTTGCTGAAAATTCAAACATTATGATTATACCTTTATCTATTAACTGGAATCTAAATCCAGAGATCTTTCCCTTAGGACCATTTTCTGTTCGTTGGTACGGACTTCTTTTTGCAGCAGCAATATATCTTGGGTTTGTTATTATCGAGAAGATGTTTAAAAAAGAAGGCCACAACCAGGTAATTATCGATAGACTCGCATTTTACACTGTTGTAGGACTTATTTTAGGTGCTAGACTTGGCCACTGTTTTTTCTACGAACCAGAGTTTTATTTAGCTCATCCTCTGGAGATTTTAAAAATTTGGCATGGCGGACTTGCCAGTCATGGTGCTGCAATAGGTATTATTACAGCTTTAATACTATTCAGCAAAAAATCGAAACTAAACTTTTTTTATGTACTCGACAGAATTGTTGTTGTTGTTGCCTTAGGCGGCTTTTTTGTACGTATGGGAAATCTTATGAATTCCGAGATTTATGGTATCGTTACCGATTTACCTTGGGGTTTTGTTTTCCTTCAAAATCACGAAACACTACCAAAGCATCCTACACAAATTTACGAAGCATTAGCTTACCTACTTATCTTTATTTTTCTGTTTAAACTGTATAAAAAAGGAGTTGGAAAGATGGCTAATGGAAACTTATTTGGATGGTTTTTAATTCTCGTTTTCGGTGTTCGCTTTTTTGTAGAATTTATTAAAAACGACCAGGTTGCTTTTGAACAAACCATGGCTCTAAATATGGGACAATGGCTTAGTATTCCATTTGTACTGATAGGCTTAGGTATACTTTTATACAATAATTCGAAAAAGAAATAATAATAAAACAAATGGTCGATTAAATATCGACCATTTGTTTTATTAACTCACTGGCTATTAACAAATCGCTTGAGTGAGTTATTTTTATATTCTCCTTATTTCCTTCAACCAAATTTATTTCTACTCCCATATTCTCAACTACTGAGGCATCGTCGGTAAACAAAGGTGAATAGTCTTGTTTATAAGCCTCAATTATTACAGAACTTTTGAAAACTTGAGGTGTTTGCACTTTTTTATATCTATTGCGCTCAACAGAAACACTGCCCTGTTCAGTAATCATACGAACTGATTCATCCATATCAATAACAGGAATAGCATTTCCAAATTCTAATGCCTTTTTTTTGCACAATAATATAGTTTTTGCCGACACTAGAGGTCTAACACCATCGTGAATAACAACAATAGACTCTTGAGATACTAAACTAAGACCATTTTTTACAGACTCGAATCGTGTTTTACCACCATTAGTAACTATATGCGGAGTTTTAAAATTGTACTCTTGGCAAAGCTTAGACCAATAATCGGAATGCTCTGCGGGTAAAACTAAAACTATTGTTTGTTGTTTATCTATTTTATAAAACCTGTTTATGGTATGCATTAAAACAGGCAAACCATTTAATAAAAGAAATTGCTTTGGAACAGATGTTTGCATTCTCAAACCACTTCCTCCGGCAACTATTATTGTATATAATTTATTCACTTTAAATAATTTAATTTTTTAAATAGTAAATTTATCTATCCTAATAAAATATGAAACGAACAGTATTAAAAAAAAATTGTTAGCTAGTTCCATATAGCAAATAAAAACATTTAAATATAAACATATGAAACGAGCCATAATAATTAATTATTACCCACAAGAATGATTATTTTTTTGGCAAGTTCCATACGGCAAATGAAAAAAAATATAATCGTATGAAAATTGAGAATGAAATTACCAACTTTTTAACTGATTTAGCAAACAACAATAATCGCGATTGGTTTGCCAAAAATAAAGAAAGGTACAATGTAGCATTGGCAAAGTTTAGCGATTTTGTAGATTCACTTATCAACTCTATTTCCGTTTTCGACAACTCTGTTCAAAACCTTCAGGCAAAGGATACAATATTTAGAATTTATAAAGATGTCCGTTTTTCTAAAGATAAGAGTCCATACAAAAACCATTTTGGAGCATATATAGCAAATGGTGGTAGAAAAAGTAATAAAGCTGGCTATTACATTCATATTGAGCCTTCAGGTCAATCATTCCTTGGCGGAGGAATTCACTGTCCGCAGCCTAAAGAACTAAAAGCTATCAGACAAGAAATTGTTTATAATACAGACAAATACAAAAACATAATTTTTAACAGTGAATTTAATAGAGAGTTTGGAAATCAGATGGGAGACAAACTAAAATCAGCTCCTCGAGGTTTCGATAAAGACTTTAAAGATCTTGATCTTATAAAATATAAAGAGTACACTTTTGGTAAACTAATCTCCAACAACGAAATTATGGATGATAAATTTCTAGAAAAAGCTGTTGCTACTTTTAAAATTTTAAAACCTTGCAATACTTTTCTAAATGATGCACTATTTGAATTGTAGTATATAAAAAAAGAAACCTCATAATGAGGTTTCTTTCTTTATAGCTTTATTTATTTCTTAATAATCCTTTTAACTATCTTCTTATCGTCCTTTACAATCTTAATAAAATAAAGACCTTTTCGTAAATCGGTAACATCAATGGTTTCAGTAGAATTTATGATAATATACTGCTTAACTTCGTTACCAATTGCGTTGTAGATAAAAACTGTTGATCCTATAATTTTAGAATCTCCACTAATATTTATCTCTTTATCAAAAGGGTTTGGATAAACCTGTGCTTTTAATTCTAAAGAATCTTTAGCAAAAGCTGTAGTATCAGCATCTCTATCATTACTACCACCATTGGCAAACGATAAAGATAATATACCAAAACTCAAAGCAAAGATTAGTAAAACTTTATTCATAAACACATCTTCTGATTAGACACACAATAAGATACGAATAAACAAAAAATAAGTTGTATTTCGAATAATATTTTACACAAATCTTCGTTAAAAAATGTTTTTCAATAAAACAATTGTCATTTGTTAATATAGTTTAGGAAACTTACCTGGATTTTTCTCGTGCATCATAGAATATATAGTCTCAAACACATCCTCAGAATTTGGGTTCGAGAAATAATCTCCATCGGTGGCGTAAGCTGGACGATGTTCTTTTGCAGAAATTGTCCTAGGTTCCGAATCTAAAAGATAGAAAGCCTTTTGTTCTTCCATAATTTTCTGAAGCATAAAAGCTGTTGCTCCACCAGGGACATCTTCATCGAAAACAACAAGACGACTAGTTTTTTTAACAGATTCTTTAATTACCTGATTAACATCAAAAGGCAATAATGTTTGTACATCAATAAGTTCAACTGAGATATTAAACTCCTTTAATTGTTCAACAGCCTCTTGCGCTATTCTCACACACGATCCGTAAGTAACAAGGGTAACATCGGTTCCTTGGCTCATAATTTCTGGCACTCCCAACGGAATGGTAAATTCACCAATATTATCGGGTTGAGTCTCTTTTAATCGATAACCATTTAATGGCTCAATAACAAGTGCAGGGTCGTTTCCTTGCAGTAAAGTATTATAAAAACCTGCAGCCTGAGTCATATTACGTGGCACACAAACATGTATTCCTCTTATTGAATTTATCACCATACTAAGTGGCGACCCCGAATGCCAAATTCCCTCTAAACGATGGCCACGTGTTGAAACAATTACAGGAGCAATCTGCTTTCCTGCTGTTCTATAATGCGTAGTTGCCAAATCGTCGCTCATGGTTTGCAAAGCGTACAACAAATAGTCGAAATATTGAATCTCGGCAACAGGACGCAAACCACGCAATGCAAGCCCAATACCCTGTCCCATAATTGTTGCTTCGCGAATACCTGTATCGGAAACACGCACCTCACCATATTTTTGTTGCAAATTTTCGAAAGTCTGATTCACTCCACCAATGCCTCCTACATCTTCACCAAATGCAACTAATTTTGGATATTTAGAAAAAAGAACATCCCAGTTATCTCTTAATATTTCGCGTCCATTAACAATTTTCGACTGCTCTGTAATCAGAGGTTTCACCTCTTTAACCTCAAGCGGTGATTTTTTCTCAACATAAAGCTTAGAGCTATATCGCTCTGCTCCCTCCTTATAATTTCTAGTTAGCCATTCGGTTAAATCTTTCTGCAACGATGCTCTTTTTGTACAATCCATACAAACATGACGCATCATTTTCTTTACCGAGCTAATATTATCTTTACGTATAGGATTAATAATTTTCTGAAGATTATTTGTAATCTCTCCTACTTTATCTATCCCTTCTCTTTCGCAAACACACGACCTGTTATTAATAATTTTAACCAACTCATCGCGCTCATTTTTAAGTGGTGTGGTGTATGCTTTCCATGCATTTTTCTTTGCTGTTAAAGCCTCTTCTTTTGCTTCTGCTTCAATAGAGATAAGCTCATCGTTGGTTGCTATTTTCTCATCAATAATCCATTCGCGCATTTTTACTATACAATCAAACTCTTGCTCCCATTTAAGACGTTCCTCCGATTTATATCGCTCGTGCGATCCTGATGTTGAATGCCCTTGAGGTTGCGTATGCTCGTCAACATGAAAAAGAACAGGAATATGGTCTCTGCGACACTCTTCAATTCCCTTAGCAAACATATCAACCATTTGCACGTAATTCCATGCTTTAGCTTTGTATATTCTAATACCTGTTTTACCATCGTCTGTAATTTCAAAACCACTTAAAGCATCGGAAATACTTTCGCGTACTGTTTGATATTTTTTAGACACAGAAATTCCATAACCGTCGTCATAAACAGTCATTGCCAAAGGCACTTTAAGAACAGCGGCAGCATTCATAGTCTCCCAGAAATGCCCCTCTGAAGTACTTGCATCGCCAATTGATCCGAAAGCTACTTCGTTACCATTTGCTGAAAGATTATTGAATTTACCTAGCGCTTTATTCTCTCTAAAAAGTTTTGATGCTTGAGCCAAACCCAGTAGACGAGGCATTTGCCCTGCTGTTGGAGAAATATCAGCCGAAGTATTTTTTTGATTTGCTAAATCGATATAATTACCATCTTTATCGATGTTAGGAGTCGAAAAATGATTATTAAACGATCTACCACCATTTCCTTTATTTAAATCAGTATCGGTTTGTCCGTAAAGCTGATGAAAGAACTCTTCGGCACTGAAAATACCTGCTGCCATCATCCATGTCTGATCACGATAATAGCCCGATCGCCAATCGCCATCCTTAAATTGCTTAGCTAATGCTAACTGAACAAGCTCTTTTCCATCGCCAAAAATACCGAATTTGGCTTTCCCTGTGTGAACTTCTTTACGCCCCAAAAGACTTATCTGACGACTTAAATTAGCAAGTTTGTAATCGCTTAAAATTTCTTTTTTATCTAATTCTAAAGTTGTAAACTTCTTCATAACCACCTATGTTTTTATTATAACCTATAACATTAGTAGTCTGTTTTTGTTTAGGTACGATCACCTAAAAAACAAAAACCTTCTCAATTAACACAGAGAAGGTTTTTGTTTATCAATTACAAACTAACTACTTATACAAGCTTAAATTAAAAAAGTTCAAATATTTATCCCACTTACTACCATAATGATCGACCTTTTTTCCAGATACCTTATAGGTTGAGTGTTCGCCATAAACAGCTGAGAAATATATTTCATTTTCAACCCCATCCATATCAATCATTAAAATTCTAGCCAAATCTTCGTGAACATTTTTATCGCGTAAATCAGTATGACATATTGGACAATGAATAGTTACCGTATCGTTATCGTTTAAAACAAAGTTTGGGTTTTTTTTCATTGTATAATTACCCAATTCGGGACTCAAGAAAATAAGACCTTTCTCATTTGATGAAGTTTCAATACTAAAAATTAAATTCTTCTCTACCTGCAAATAGCCTCTACAATGCGGACATAAAAATTCGTTTTTCATACTCCTATAGTGTTTTTATTAATATAATTTGATTTTCAAATACCGTCAGGTTTTTAAGTTCTATAAAAAATAAACAATAGTCAATACAAATTAGTACTTGAATGTTATCACAAGAGTTTTACTTTTAATCAACAGTATAACACAGTTAGCAACTTTTTAACAATCAGTTTTCCTTTATTCGGCCTGCTGCTAAAATATTTTTTACTTTTGCCAAAAATATTTTTATGATTGACAAATTACTAACCCGCCGTAGCTGCCGTAAATTTACCGAGCAAGCAGTAGAGAAAGATAAAATTGAGTCGCTATTAAAAGCTGCATTACTATCGCCTTCTGGAAAAAACATAAGACCTTGGGAATTTATGGTTGTTGACCATAAAGAGACTCTTGTTAAACTTTCTGAGACACGTGAACATGGCTCGGCATTTTTAGCTGGTGCTCCATTGGCAATTGTAGTTTTAGCCGACTCTACAAAAACCGATGTATGGGTTGAAGATTGCTCTATTGCAGCAATTTTAATTCAAATGGAGGCCGAAGAGCAAGGTCTAGGATCGTGCTGGATACAGATGCGCAATAGAATGCACCATAGTAACACTCAATCGGCTTCGGAATTTGTTAAAGAGACATTAGATGTTCCTTTTAATTACGAAGTAGAGTGTATAATTGCTATTGGTTACAAACAAAAAGATCGTAATCCGTACGATATTGATAATATTGTTTTAGAAAAAGTTAGCTATAACAATTTTAGCAATTCGTTTTTTTAAAATATAAAATTGAAGCAACGTTTCGCTAAGCATTTATATAATTTACAGATGTATTAGAATAAAGATGTTTAGAAGAAACATCGCCACGTAAACACTATTTTTATGGCCAATTATAAACATCTTTTTTTTGATTTAGACCGTACTCTTTGGGATTTTGAATCGAACTCTATTGATACTTTTCGCGATATTTTTGCAAAGCATCAGCTTGATAAGATTTTCCCCGATTTCGACACCTTTATTAATGTTTATAAACGACATAACGAAGAATTATGGGCAAAGTATCGTACTGGTGAGATTAAAAAAGACACTCTTAGAACCGATCGTTTTTTACTAACTCTAAAAGAATTTGGTGTTGACGATTTTGATTTAGCTCAGAAAATTGGCGACGATTATATTACTATTAGCCCCACAAAAAGCAGAGTTTTTCCGCATACACACGATGTTTTAGATTATCTGAAACAGAAAGGTTATAAAATGCATATTATTACAAACGGCTTCAACGAGGTTCAGTTTGTAAAACTACGTAATTGCGATCTGGAAAAATATTTCGACAATGTTATTACTTCGGAAAATGCAGGTTATCAGAAACCTCGAAAAGAGGTTTTTCATTATGCTGTATCGTCGGTAAATGCTAAAAAAGAGACTTGCCTTATGATAGGCGACGATCCGGATACCGATATGCTTGGGGCTAAAAACTACGGTATCGATCAGGTATTTTTTAATACTTGCAAAAGCAATATTAGCTTTAATCCTACCTACTCTATTGATTGTTTAAGCGAATTACGTGATCTTTTGTAAAAAACTTATATGCTAGAACTATTCGAACACAAAATATTTCTGTTAATAGTAATTATTACCCTAGGTATTATTCTAGGAAAAATTAAAATCCGAGGATTTAGCTTCGGCATGGCAGCCGTTATGTTCATTGGACTAATTTTCGGTCATTTCGGGTATCGTGTCGACGGATATTTCACCACTCTTGGGCTGTTACTTTTTGTTTTTACAATAGGTATACAGGCTGGACCAGGATTTATTAACTCGTTCAGAAAAAATGGTAAGCACATTCTTTCGTTAGCTGTTATTTTAGTTTTCTCGGCATCGTTTATTGCTTGGTTAAGCTCAATAATATTTAATTTCGACTTAGTTGTTGCCATTGGTCTTTTTGCTGGTGCTTTGGGTAGTACACCTGGTTTAGCTGCCGCCATTGACGCTACCGGATCGCCCGATGCAGCTATTGGTTATGGTATTGCTTATCCTTTTGGTGTTATTGGATTCTCGATTCTTGTGAAGGTTTTCCCAAAAATTTTTAAAATAAACCATCAAAAGGAAGAAGACAACTATATTAAGGCTATTGAGGGCGAATACCCATCAATTATTCAACGAAATATTGAGGTTACCAACACTACATATTTCAACACTCCCTTAGCAGAGCTATCTATCCCTACTAACTATGGTGTTACAGTAATGGGAATTTATCGCAATAAGAAACTTTTTGTAGCTAAT
>JAFGOQ010000176.1 GCA_016926405.1 Bacteroidales bacterium | reverse complement strand
TAGTTTATATACTTAATATATTATGCTTAACTATTTAAATATTAGAATAAATATTATATATTTAATACTACTTAATTGTATTTACAATGTGCATTAACAACAAAATCACAAAAGAGTTATTATATGCAGAAGAAGACTTTACGAAAATTTAACTTTCCAGAGACAAAGCTTATTGAGCATGCCGAAAAAGTTATTAGTTGTTTCCCTACACATGTCGATAAATTTGCCCAGTTCGATGGGTTAATAACAGCCAATTATTGTGACGAAATAAAGGTGTTATTAGAAAACTATTTTATGATTATGAGTAGTAGAGTAACTATTGCCGAACTTGGAATATTAACACAAAGAGTTATTGATTGTGTTGCCAACGCTGTAGATGTATTCCAAACAATAAAGTTTTTTGCTCAGAAAGCTTTTTCAGACAATTTTGAAATACTTAAGCGCTTTGGTTTATCAGAGTTAGTTAAGTCGCGACGAAGTCAGGTAAGAATGATACAGTTTATGTTAAACCTATCGATGGTGGTTAACGAATACAGAACCGATTTAATTGGTGCTGGATGTAAAGAGGAAGTAATTGACTCGGTTAAGGATATTACCAATTTGCTTATTACCGAAAACACCCAGCAAGAGCTTTACAAAAGCCGCAAGGTTCTCTCAAATAAAAAGCGAAACGAGATACTGAATAATATTTTCGATAAATTACGATTACTAAGTAAGCTTTCGAAATTTGTTTTTGCCGATAACCCAACGGCAATGAAAATGTATAAAATGCCAAAGCCAAAGGTTAAAGAAAAGAAGAGCGATTTGTCGAGTAAATTATTATAGTTGGATTATAATATTCTTGCATCTGCTTTCGGTTTTAATTAAGCTTTAATAATTATTTGTGCTAATACATTGTTACCTATAAATGTTTTAATTTAAAATTATGTCTAGTAATTCAATGTAGGTATAATTATAACTTCTTTAATCATAAAATAACTTCGTAAAGCCTATTGTATAGGTAAATTACCTATATGCGTCGGTGATTGTAGCAGAGTAAAATGGGTGTAATATTCTATTTTTCTATACATTTTTGAACTATACATTTGACCACTTTAAGTTTGTAACTAAAATGGTTAATGATGAATAAGTTTTTATTTGCAGTTGCTCTTTTATCGTTTTTAGGAATGGCTAAAGTATTTGGTCAAAACCAAACAGAGCCAAAAAATGTAGAGTTTAATGTAGGAGCCGATTTTGCCAGCCGATATATATGGCGTGGTTCGCAGTTTGGTGGTAATTCGCCAGTTGTTCAGCCTAGTGTATCTTTAGGCATTAAAGGTTTTGAGTTAGGAGCCTGGGGATCGTATACTCTTAGCGGCGATAATCGTTCGCAAGAGATGGATTTATATTTAAGCTATACTTGTCCAAGTAATTTGTTTACAGCTACTATTACCGATTATTATTTCCCTGTAGAAGGTCAGGATTACAAATATTTCGACTATAAAAAGAATAGTACTGGTCATATATTTGAAGGGTCGCTTAGCTTTAATGGTACCGAAAAGTTTCCTGTAACAATATTAGCAGCTATGAACTTTTACGGTGCAGATGCTATTTCACTTAATAATGATAACACTAAAAAAGGAATTCAATATTCAACATATTTTGAGCTTGGTTATAGCTTTACTGTAAGCGATGTTGCTTTAAATACTTTTGTTGGATTCACTCCAAACTCGCCAGAAGCTGCTAATGTAACTACAGGCTTTGTTGGCGAAACAGGTTTTTATGGGTCGAAAGCAGGTATTGTAAATCTTGGATTAACAGGTTCTAAAGATTTAAAAATTACCGATAGCTTTACTTTACCTATATCTGCTTCGGTAATAACTAATCCACAGGCAGAGAAGATATATTTTGTTCTAGGAATTTCATTATAAACAAATAAATAAAATTAGATTATGGATACTGGCGTAACGGCTTTTATGATTCTATCAGTAAGCCTTGTAATGTTAATGACTCCAGGACTAGCGTTCTTTTATGGCGGATTAGCATGTAAAAGAAATATTCTGGGTGTAATGATGCAAACATTTGTATCGTTAGGTATAACTACCATAATGTGGGTAGGAATTGGTTATTCGTTATGTTTTAGCGGTGGCGAAGGTGGTATTATTGGAAATTTAGATTGGGCTTTTTTGAAAGGAATAGCTTTTGATTCCATGTATAGTGGTAATGGTAAGTTTCCGACATATATATTTATAGCCTACCAAATGATGTTTGCAATTATTACTCCTGCACTTATTACTGGAGCTTTTGTAAACCGTATTACTTTTAAAGCATACTTGATTTTCTTAGTGATATGGCAGCTTTTTGTTTATTATCCATTTGTACACATGATTTGGGGTGGTGGAATATTAGCTCAGTGGGGTGTTCTTGACTTTGCTGGTGGTATTGTTGTTCACGCAACAGCTGGTTTTGCTGCTTTAGCTTCGGTTATTTATGTAGGAAAACGTAGAGGTAAGCCTTCTCCTCCAAATAGTATTCCTTTAGTTGCTATTGGTACTGCTTTACTTTGGTTTGGATGGTATGGTTTTAATGCCGGTAGCGAGTTAGATCTTAATGGTATTACAACACTTGCCTTTTTAAATACAGATATTGCTGCTTCGTTTGCTGCTATTACTTGGTTAATTATTGAATGGTCGAGAGAGGGTAAACCTAAGTTTGTTGGACTTCTTACTGGTGCTGTAGCTGGTTTAGCAACAATTACTCCTGCTGCTGGTTATGTTCCTGTTTGGGCTGCAATAATTATTGGTATTTCGGCAGGCGCTTTATGTTATCTTGCTGTTCAGCTTAAAAACAGACTTGGCTGGGATGATGCTCTTGATGTATGGGGTGTTCACGGTATGGGTGGTGTTTTTGGTACTATCCTTTTAGGAGTTTTTGCTTCTACAGCTGTTAATACTCAAGCAGGTTTACTTGAAGGCGATTATATGTTTTTTATGAAAGAGATAGTTGCTGTTATTATTGCTGCTGCTTATGGTTTCTTCTTTACATATTTAATGTTAGCATTAATAAACTTTATTACTCCTGTTAAAGTTTCGGAAGAAGATGAGTTAGCAGGTTTAGATTATTCTATGCATAGAGAAAAGGCATACGACGAGGGTGCTTTATAGTTTATAGTTTACTAGTTAATAAGTGAATGAGTTTTTTTATTCACACAATTGCCACTTGTTTTTAATTAAACAGGTGGCTTTTTTTATTATTACAATGCTTGATATTGGTTATCTCTTAAAACCTAAATTACTTTATCGTACAATTAATAAATAGGTATTAATAACTAAGTTTTTTATTAGCTATATCTCAATAATATTATTCTTAATAGCATATTTAACAATATCTACCGACGATTTAAGTTCCAGTTTTTGCATTATGTTCGATTTATGAGAATCAACAGTTCTAATGCTAATATTTAATTTGTCTGATATTTCTTTGTTCATAAATCCTTCCGAAACTAGTTTAATAATCTCTAGCTCGCGGTTTGTTAACTTTGCTTTTGTTGATGTCGATTTAGACTCAAGCTTGGTTTGCTTAACGTAACTTTTAACAATAATATCGGAAATGCTTTTGTTGTAGTATTCATTACCATTAGATATTAACGAAATGGCATTAAGCAGCTCGTCGCGGCTAGTGTCTTTCGAAAGATATCCTTTTACCCCCGACTTTATAGCATTAAGAATATACTCCTCGTCGTTGTGCATCGATAAAATACAGACAGCAATAGTTGGGTATTTTTCAACAATAATCTCGGTAAGTTCAATGCCTGTCATTCCTGGCATCGATATATCCATTAAAATAATATCTGTAGCTGTAGTTTCTAGAGTATCAAGTAATGTTTGCCCATCGGGAACTTCCGCAACAATATCGATATTAGGAGCTGTTAATAGTAACGATTTAATTCCATCGCGAAAAAGTTGGTGGTCGTCGGCAAGTATAATTTTTGTCTTTTGCATAATTTAAATAGGAATAGTAATTGTTAATGTTGTTCCTTCTTGCGAGTTTATTGTAAGATTGCCCGAAAGAAGACTTACGCGCTCTTTGATATTTACGAGTCCGTTTCCGTTTTTTAATGTCTTGTTTTTCTGATCGAAACCCGTTCCATTATCAGAGATCTTTATATTAATATTATTTTCTACCTCTGTAATGTTTACAGAAAATAGAGATGCTTTTGAATGTTTAATTGTATTGTTAAGCGCCTCTTGAATTATGCGGTAAATATATGCGTCAATTTTTTTACCGTACGAATCGCACGAGGTGTTGTGTACAAAGTTAAACTCAAGTTTAGAGTCGTTATTTATATTGTTCGATAAATTCTGAATAGCTTTAATTAACCCATATTGGTTAAGTACGGCAGGAGTTAAGTTGTTCGAAATGTCTCTAATCTCTTTAATAGTCTCAGAAAAAAGCTCTTTTGTTTCCGATATTAGTTGCTTACGTTTATTTCCTTGCACACTAAGGGCATGTTCAAGTCTAAGTTTTATCGATAGTATATGTTGAGCTAACCCATCGTGTAGCTCGCGCGAAAGACGTTGACGTTCGGCTTCTTGCCCGCTAATAACCGACGACATTCGTTTTACCTGTTCAAATTCAATTCTCTCGGTTTGTTCTTTTAGTTGTACCGACATTTTGTTGAAAGCATTTATCAGATCGCCAATTTCGTTTCGGGCATTTATTTTTATGGTCTTACCGTACTCGCCTTTGTAAATAAGCTCTGTTGCTGCTTGTAATTTACGTATTGGGGCAGTAATATTTACCGATAATACAGCAACAATACCCAATAGTAGTAGCGAAACAATAAAACTGAGGTAAATAATATTGTTTTGAAGAGAGTTTATTGAGGTCATTGCCTCGCTTTTATCTATTTCGGCAATAAAAATCCAGTTTAATCCGCCTATTGTACTCTTTTTGTACGAGCTAAAAACATTAACTCCACGGTAATCTTTTATAATATTTGGCTCCGAAATATTATTTATTGAGTTTTCAACAGCCATAGTTTTTACCGATGTTTTAAAAATGGCATCGGTCTGAAAACGTGAGGAGCTGCGCATTAAATGATCTTTACCAACAATATATGTTTCGCCCGTTTTGCCCAGACCATTGTATTCTCTATTTTCGAACATAATTTGGTCTATCTGCTGATACGAAATCTCTAAAAACATTGTTCCTTGTAATGTTCCTAGACTATTGTACATGCGTAAACCTATCTCAATAGAGTAGTTTTCTGGATCTATTAGCGACTCATTTATTATAATAGCCTCTTTATTTTCAACGCCATTAAAATAGCTGTCGTAGTTTGTCTTAACCTTGCTTTTGTCGGTGTTTATTAGTGTGTCGTCTCTTAAATCGTAAATAGTAATTTTCGATTCTGGGCTGATGAATAGTATTCTTTTGTAACATTTACTAGCACGTAGATACCCCAATAAATATCTATCGAAAAGGCCACTGAATCTGTTGTTGTTTAAGTTGTTTAACTCCTTGAAAATTGTTTTGGCGTCAATGTGATTCGAAATATTGCTTATATCGTTTGTACGTTGGTTAAAGAAGTCTATTACACGGTTCTCTTTCTCAACTCTAATAGAGATAAGTTGTTCCAGCGTTCTGTCAATTAATGCGTCTTTAGCTTCAAAGTATGAATAATTACCTACCACAATTATTGATAATACGCTTATTGATAAGAATGTAATAATTAGTCTGGCCGATAAAGATATTCGCATCTATTGTATGAATTTATTGATTAGCAAAGGTATTAAATATAAACAAAAATGGCTCATATTACCATACTACTTAAGTTCGTCTAAAAATAGTAATTGCATTCAAACTCAGATTATATACTATATAAATGGTCGTGCCAAAAATAGCTTAATGTTTTTTTTAAGCAGAACTGTTTTGTGTAAGATTAATGACAAAATATAGTTTCATATATTTTGTTTAATGTTTATTACTATAATTTTATGGCTATAGTTGTAACTAATAGTAGTTACATGAATGTGTGTTTGTGTAATTTTAACTCAGAGAAATGCATAAAAAAAGGAGAACAGATTATCTCTATTCTCCTTTTATGTAGCGAGAGGCGGGCTTGAACCGCCGACCTCATGATTATGAATCATGCGCTCTAACCAGCTGAGCTACCTCGCCAACATATTTGCTTTACGAAAATTAAAAACCTTAGTAGATTTAGTAGCGAGAGGCGGGCTTGAACCGCCGACCTCATGATTATGAATCATGCGCTCTAACCAGCTGAGCTACCTCGCCATTTCCGTAATGCGAGTGCAAATATAGAGCTTTTTTTTCCCTTACCAAATATTTGTTTGCAGTTTTTAAATCTTTTTTATTCTTTGCTAATCCTTGCTAAGTCTGTATTATAGCGTAATTGTGTAAATGTTATTATGTTAATTGATGAAGTAAGGCTTGTGTTTTGTTACGATTTTTTTTTACATTGGCTCAGTATTTTAAAATACACCTATTATGAAGAAAAAAATTGAGCTAGAATACACCTTCCGATCATCTACAAAAATATTATTTAACCGACTAAGCACCGCATCGGGATTGTCGGAGTGGTTTGCCGATAATGTAACAATTAAAGGCGATGTATATATATTTGTGTGGGAGGGAATAGAGCAACGTGCAAAGCTTCTTAAAAGTAAAGATTGCGAGTATATTCAATTTCAATGGGAGGACGAAGACGAGGATTACTTTGAATTTAGAATATCGGAAGATGATGTTACTGGCGAATCGGCATTAATTTTAACCGATTTTGTTGAGCCCGACGAAGAAATAGACGCCATAGAGCTTTGGGATGCACAGATTAACGAATTGAAACATGTTTTAGGAGCCTAATTTTTTCTTTCCTTTACCTTTCTTTAATATATTTGCCTACTAATTAAAGACTGTACCAGATTGAAAAAAGTAGACAGATTTATTATAAGATCATTTATAGGACCATTGTTGATGACATTTTTCATCACTATTATGGTTCTTCTTCTTCAATTTTTGTGGAAATATATCGACGACTTGGTTGGTAAGGATTTAGGCTTTTCGGTTATAGCCGAAATGCTTATGTATGTTGTTGCCAGTCTTGTCCCTATGAGTCTCCCTTTGGCAATAATGCTTGCCGCTTTAATGACATTTGGTAATTTAGGCGAACATTTTGAACTAACGGCACTTAAAGCTGCAGGAATTTCGTTGCAACGCTTAATGCGACCGCTATTTATTATTGCTGTATTAATTAGTGTAGGAGCTTTTTTCTACTCTAATAATGTAATGCCATACACAAATCTTAAAATGCGAACCCTTATTTATTCTATTCAGCAGCAAAGACCCGAATTGAATATTAAGGATGGTACATTTGTTAGTCTTCAAAATTATACAATTAGAGTAAAAGATAAAGATCCTAAAACAGGTTTAATGACCAATTTTATGCTTTACGATCATAGTAAAAGTAAGGGTAATGATATTGTTACTGTTGCCGATTCGGCCTATTTACGTATGACCGATGATAAAAAATCGCTTGTTCTTACTCTGTTTAATGGTCACTCTTTTACCGAGATGCCTAAAGAGAGTAATAGACATGTATCTTTTACTGAGCGCACATTCCCTCAGCGCTACGACTATTTCGACCGTCAGGATCTTTGTATCTCGGCCAATTTTGAATTGGAAAGAAAAGATGAGGATATCTTTAAGAATAGTAGCGAAATGCTTAATATGAGCCAAATAGTTCAGGTAGCCGATTCGTTAGACACTCTTTTTGTGAAAAAGAAAACCAGATATTATGATATTTTGGTTAATAGTAACTACTTATCAAAATATAAAGAAGATAGTTTGTATACAGATACTATAGTATCTGTTTTACCTGATACACTATACGCCTCTCTTGATGATTTTGACAAGAAAATGGTTATTGAGCGAGCTTTATTAGATGCAAAAAGTGTTAATAGTCAAATTCAACAAAATGTAGCCACTTATAGACAGGATACAGAGAGAATTAATAGATATATGATTGAATGGCATCGTAAAATAGTTTTGGCTGTTGGCTGTTTTGTCTTTTTCTTAATTGGTGCTCCTTTGGGTGCTATTATTCGAAAGGGAGGTCTTGGAGTTCCTGTGGTAATATCTGTAGTGTTTTTTATACTCTATTATATTGTTAGTTTGTCTACAGAAAAGATGGCTCGTAAAGCGAGTCTTACTATTGAACAGGGTATGTGGATGGCTACAGCTATATTGTTGCCAATAGGTATTTTTCTTACAATAAAGGCAACTAGCGATTCCAATATGTTTAAACCCGAAGTCTACAAGAAAATATTTAAGAAAATATTTGGTAAAAAATGATTTCGTTAGACTAATTCAAAATCATATTCTACCTTTGTTAAAATTTTATTAAAAGCATAGAAAAATGTCTGGAGGGGAAATTAAGCTTAACACAATAGACGAAGCTCTAGAAGAACTTCGCAATGGTAAGGTTATTATTGTTGTTGATGATGAAGATAGAGAGAATGAAGGTGACTTTATTGTTGCAGCAGAGAAGGTAACACCTGAAATAGTCAACTTTATGGCTACTCATGGTAGAGGACTAATTTGTGCTTCTATTCCACCATCGCGTTGTGTAGAGTTAGAATTAGAGTTAATGGTAAATTCAAACTCGGCAGCATACGAAACGCCGTTTACAGTATCTGTAGATCTTTTAGGACAGGGATGTACAACAGGTATTTCGGCTAGCGATAGAGCAAAAACCATTAAAGCTCTTGTTGATGACAATACAAAGGCGACAGACTTAGGTCGTCCAGGGCATATTTTCCCGCTTAAAGCTAAGGAGAAGGGTGTTTTACGTCGTGCAGGTCATACCGAAGCTGTTGTTGATTTAACAACTCTTGCTGGATTAAAACCAGGTGGAGCACTTGTTGAAATTTTAAATGAAGACGGATCGATGGCTCGTTTACCTCAACTAATGAAAATAGCCAAAAAATTTGATCTTAAAATTGTCTCTATCGAGGATCTTATTAAATACCGTCTTGCTCAGGAGAGTATCACCGAACGTGGTGTAACTGTTAATATGCCAACCGAATATGGTGACTTTAAGCTTATTCCTTTTCGTCAGAAATCGAATGGTTTGGAGCATGTTGCTTTGGTAAAAGGTACTTGGGAAAAAGACGAATCGATATATGTACGTGTACACTCTTCGTGTGTTACTGGCGATATTTTTGGATCGGCTCGTTGCGATTGTGGAGCACAGCTTCATAAATCGATGGAGCTTATTGATAAAGAGGGTAAAGGTGTTATTGTTTACCTAAATCAAGAGGGTAGAGGTATAGGTCTTTTTAATAAGATTCATGCCTATAAGCTACAAGAAGAGGGTCAAGATACTGTTGATGCAAATATATCGTTGGGCTTCGATGCCGATGAACGAGACTATGGCGTTGGTGCTTCTATATTAAATGATTTGGGTGTTGGAAAAATTAAATTGTTAACAAATAATCCTGTTAAGCGTAGAGGTTTAGAAGGTTATGGGATTAAGATAATTGAAAATCATCCAATAGAGATAGAACCAAACAAACATAATTTTAAATATTTAGAGACAAAGAAGACTCGTATGGGTCACGATTTGAATAAACTATAATACTAATTTTAAAACTGCTTTCGGGCAGTTTTTTAATATATATAATGTATGAAAGACAAACGGATTGTTTTTATGGGAACTCCCGATTTTGCTGTCGAAAGTTTAAAAGCTTTAGTAGAATCGGGTTATAATGTTGTTGGTGTTGTAACTGTTCCCGACAAACCTGCAGGGCGTGGACAAAAACTGTCGTCGTCGGCAGTAAAGAAATACGCCGAAACACTTAATGTGCCTATTTTACAACCCGTAAAAATGCGCGATCCACAGTTCTTGCAGGAGTTGGAAGATCTTAAGGCCGATTTGCAAATAGTTGTTGCTTTTAGAATTTTACCCGAAGTGGTTTGGAGTATGCCACCTTTGGGGACCTTTAATCTTCATGGATCGCTTTTACCACAATATCGTGGGGCAGCTCCTATTAACTGGGCCATTATTAATGGCGAGAAGAAAACAGGAGTTACAACGTTTTTCTTAGATAAAGATATTGATACAGGAAATGTTATATTCTTTGAAGAGGTTGCTATAGAGGATACCGACTGCGCAGGTACTTTACATGATAAGCTAATGACTGTTGGTAGTAAACTTGTTTGTAAAACTGTAGAGCAAATATTTAGTGGTAAAGTAAATGCTGTTGCACAAGAGAAAATAATAACCCAAACAGATGCTAAGCTAAACGATGCTCCTAAAATATTTAAAGACGATTGTAGAATTTTATGGGATAATAATCTGGATACTGTATACGACTTTATTCGTGGTTTATCGCCATATCCTGCTGCTTGGACCGAGATGATTTCCGATGAGTTAGGCAAATGCGTATCGGTAAAGATTTTTGAGACAGAAATTATTTCGCAGCCACATACAAACCCCGTAGGAACAATTGTTACCGACGGAAAAGATTATATGCATATTGCTGCTCATAATGGCTTTTTAAATATTCTTTCAATTCAGCCTTCGGGCAAGAAGAGGATGGAAGTGAAGGATTTTCTTCGCGGATTTAGAGATCTTTATTTATATAGATGTAGATAATAAAAGGAGCTTTAAGCTCCTTTTATTATATCTTATCTTTTTTGCGTAAGAACACCTTTGTTCCTGCAGAAGGTTCTGTTCCTTCTGGTATGTGTGAGTTTTTCTTGTATAGCTTTCTTAGCTTTATTCCGTATAATTGCGATATGGAATACATTGTTTCGCCATCCTTTACAATATGAAGTTTCTTACCGTACTCAGCTTTGTTACGTTTTGGCTGAATATATATTATCTGACCTTCAACCAATGTAGACTCTTTAGGTAACTCGTTGTATTTGTATATTTGCCATTCCATAACGCCAATTTCTTTAGCTAAGTCGTAGAATCCATCGCCATCTTTAGCATACACAAATTTAATTCTGTTGTTAAACTGAATTTTATGATTATTATAAATATCAACTTCCCAATTATCCGATTGTTCTGTTTTGGATTTTTTTTTATTTACAGTGGTAGATTTTTTGTTGCTAGAAATAGCAATATTCTGATCTAATAAATAAAGCTTATTATCTTCAATTATCTTAATAAGCATATCGGCGTAATGTCTGTTTGTGGCGTAGCCAGCCTTTTTTAATCCTTTTGCCCAGTTTTTATAATCGGTAGATTTTAACATAAATAGCGATCTGTATCTAGAGCCTTTAACTAAAAAATCTGAATGGTCTTTGTACGATTCAAGTGGTGAGCTATATTTTCTAAAACACTCTTTTCGTCTATCGTCGTTATGTTTTACAGATGGGCCGTTCCAGTTGTGACATTTAATACCGAAATGGTTATTTGCTGTTTGTGCAAGCATACTGTTACCGTCATTCGATTCTAGTAAAGCTTGGCTCATGGTTATACTAGCAGGAATACCAGTTCTTTTCATTTCTTCAATGGCAAGATCTTGATATTTAACAATGTATTCGCTGCGCGATAAATTTTTTCCAAAGGCTGAGTTTATCAGCAATAATGAAATAATGACAATAATATTTATTCTGTGCATTTGGTGAGTTTAGTGTAATTTTTATGATCTGTCGAAATTATATAAAAATGACTTTTATACAAATCTTAAAGGCCTAAAATCGCTATTATTCCTATAATATGGGCATTTGATAATTGTTTTTATTATTTTTGACCAAATTTTCGGAATAGATGATACAAAAAAATATTGTTGTAAATTTTCAAGAGTACAAAAGTATAGACGATTTAGATAACCTAGACAAAGAGTTAGTAGAAAAGGCTATTGTTGCTGGTTCTAATGCTTATTCACCATATAGTAATTTTCATGTAGGTGCTGCTGCTAAATTAGGCAATGGTAATATTATTTGTGGAAATAATCAGGAGAATGCCGCTTATCCTTCGGGATTATGTGCCGAGCGAACAGCGCTTTTTTATGCTAATGCTAATTTCCCCGATCAGAAGATTGAGTCGCTAGTTATTTTGGGCGAGAAGAATGGTGAAGCGCTCAAGGATATTGTTCCCCCTTGTGGAGCATGTCGTCAGGTTATTTGGGAAAGTCAGAACCGTCAGAAATCGCCAATCAGAATTATTTTGGCGTCAAAAAATAAGGTTATGATTTTTGACGATATCAATCAGTTGTTGCCTTTTAGTTTCGACGATTCGTTATTAAAATAAAATAAGAGAGGCGCGATTTATCGCGCCTCTTCTTGTATATGTCTATTACATTGATTGTGTAATCTCTCTCCAAAGATTTTCTTCTGGTGGTGGAGCAATAATTTTTATCTTCTCCTGTTTTACTGGATGGATAAACTCAATCGATCGAGAATGTAAGTCAATTCCTCCATCTTTGTTTGATCTTGCGTAACCATATTTCAAATCGCCTCTAATAGGGCAACCAATTGACGAGAGTTGTGCTCTAATCTGGTGGTGACGGCCAGTGTGAAGATCAATTTCTAACATAAAATAATTTTTCGATCCCCACATAAGTCTATATGTTAAGCTCGATTGTTTAGAATTTTTTTTCTCGTAGTTGTATACATACGATTTATTTTTTTCGGCGTTCTTAATAATATAACAATTAAGAGTCTCCTCTTCATGTGGCGGACGATTTTGTACAATAGCCCAATATGTTTTTTGAATCTCCTTATCGGTGAATAGTTTATTCATGCGAGTAAGAGCTTTGCTTGTTTTTGCAAAAATAACAGCCCCACTAACAGGTCTATCTAATCTGTGCACTAAACCACAAAAAACATTGCCAGTTTTGTTATATTTAATTCTAATATAATCGCGAACCGACTCAACTAGAGGTTCGTCTTTAGTGATATCACCTTGAACAAGAACACCTGGTTTCTTGTTTATGGCAATAATATGGTTGTCTTCGTATATAACGTCTTTATCTGTAACCTTCATTTTTAGTATTGTTCTTTTTCGTTAGGGAAATCATTTGATTTCACATCTTCAATGTAGTTTTTTACTGCTCCAGTAATTTCAGCAGATAGATTATGATATCTGCGTAAAAAGCGTGGAGAGAATTCTTGAGTAATACCAAGCATATCGTGAATAACAAGTACTTGACCATCGACACCACCACCTGCGCCAATTCCAATAACAGGTATTGAAACTTCTTTAGCTACAAGAGTAGCAAGTTCAGCCGGTATTTTTTCTAAAACAATGGCAAAACAACCAGTCTCTTCAAGAAGTTTAGCATCCTTAATAAGCTTATCTCTTTCGTCTTGTTGTGTGGCACGTACCGTATATGTTCCAAATTTATGAATTGATTGAGGCGTTAGTCCTAAATGCCCCATTACAGGAATACCTGCCGACAATATTCTGTCAATTGATTCTTTAATCTCTGACCCTCCTTCAAGTTTTACAGCATCGGCACTAGCTTCTTTCATAATTTTTATGGCCGATGAAAGAGCTTCTTTTGAATTTCCTTGGTATGTTCCAAATGGCATATCCACAACAACCAATGCTCGTTTAACTGCTCTAACAACCGACGAAGCATGGTAAATCATTTGGTCTAAAGTGATTGGTAAAGTACTTTCGTGACCAGCCATTACATTTGAAGCTGAATCGCCTACAAGAATAACATCTATTCCCGATTCATCAACAATTCTAGCCATGGAATAATCGTAGGATGTTAACATCGAGATTTTCTCGTTTTTCATCTTCATCTCACTTAAAACGTGAGTAGTAACCTTCCTTATGTGTGAGTGGACTGACATTTTTATCTTTAATTAATTTAACGCCACAAAGCTACAAAATTGAATTTACATAATTTTTACAATGTCTTATTAAAACAAATAATGACAGTCTTTTTATACTATGACATATTTTGGTGGTGACTTTTTGTCAGAAAACAAATATAAAATAGCCAATATTATTGTGTAATGGCAGTTTTTGCCCTTGTAAACATAAATGGCACAATGGTTGATTAAAGGGATTTCGAATAAACAATATTTGAAATTAAAGATAAAACTTAAAATAATAGTTATGAGTAAGATTATTGGAATCGACTTAGGAACAACTAACTCTTGTGTTTCTGTAATGGAAGGAAACGAGCCTGTTGTAATTCCTAATAGCGAAGGAAAGCGTACAACTCCTTCAATTGTTGCGTTTATTAAAGATGGTGAAAGAAAAGTTGGTGATCCTGCAAAACGTCAGGCTATTACTAACCCTGTTAATACAATTGCATCTATTAAGCGTTTTATGGGTGAGACGTTTGATAACACTCAAAAGGAGATTTCTCGAGTGCCTTATAAAGTAGTAAAAGGTGACAATAATACTCCTCGTGTTGATATTGATGGACGTCAGTACTCTCCACAAGAAATTTCGGCAATGGTACTTCAGAAGATGAAGAAAACTGCTGAAGATTATCTTGGCGAAGAGGTAACAGAGGCTGTTATTACTGTTCCTGCTTATTTTAACGACTCGCAGCGTCAGGCTACTAAAGAGGCTGGTGAGATTGCAGGTCTTAAAGTACGTCGTATTATTAACGAGCCTACTGCTGCAGCTCTAGCTTATGGTTTAGATAAGAAAAGCGATGATATGAAAATTGCTGTTTTCGACCTTGGTGGTGGTACTTTTGATATCTCTATCCTTGAGCTTGGCGACGGTGTTTTTGAAGTTAAATCGACTAATGGTGATACTCACCTTGGTGGTGACGATTTTGACCAAGTTATTATCGATTGGTTGGCAGACGAATTTAAAGCTGACGAAAATCTTGATTTACGTAAGGACCCAATGGCTCTTCAACGTTTGAAAGAAGCTGCTGAGAAAGCAAAAATTGAGTTGTCAAGTTCTGCTTCAACAGAGATCAACTTACCATATATTATGCCAGTTGATGGTGTGCCTAAACACCTTGTTCGTACTCTATCTCGTGCTAAATTCGAGCAATTGTCTGATTCATTAATTCAGGCTGTTAAAGGTCCATGTCAGGCAGCACTTAAAGATGCAGGTCTTAATTCTTCTGATATAGATGAAGTTATTTTAGTTGGTGGATCTACTCGTATTCCTGCTATTCAAGATGTTGTTGAATCTTTCTTTAAGAAAACTCCATCTAAAGGTGTTAACCCAGATGAGGTTGTTGCTGTTGGAGCAGCTATCCAAGGTGGTGTTCTTACTGGAGAGGTTAAAGATGTACTTCTTTTAGATGTTACTCCACTTTCATTAGGTATTGAGACTATGGGTAATGTTATGACTAAATTAATTGAGTCTAATACAACTATCCCTTCTAAAAAGACTGAAACTTTTACTACAGCTGCTGATAATCAGCCTTCTGTTGAGATTCATGTTCTTCAAGGAGAGCGTCCAATGGCAAGAGATAACAAGACTATTGGTCGTTTCCACTTAGACGGTATTCCACCAGCACAGCGCGGTGTACCTCAAATTGAAGTAACTTTCGATATCGATGCTAATGGTATTCTTAATGTATCTGCAAAAGATAAAGGAACAGGTAAAGAGCAAAATATTCGTATTGAAGCTTCTTCTGGTCTTAGCGATGCTGATATCCAAAGAATGCGTGATGAAGCAAAAGCTAATGAAGAGTCTGATAGACTGGAGAAAGAAAAAATTGACAAGCTTAATGGTGCTGACAGTTTGATTTTCCAAACAGAGAAGCAACTTAAAGAGTTTGGCGATAAGCTACCAGAAGAGAAGAAAAAGCCAATTGAAGACGCTGTTGCCAAATTAAAAGAGGCTCACAAAGCTCAAGATTTAGCTGCAATTGACACTGCTACTGCAGAACTAAACAATCTATGGCAAGCTGCATCTCAAGAGATGTACAATGCAGGTCAACCACAAGGCGGAAACGGTCAGGCAGGTTCTGATGCTGGACAAGCTCAAGGTAACCCACAAGATGAAGTTACTGACGTAGACTTTGAAGAGGTAAAATAATCTCGATTATATATTAATTTAAAACCCCGATTCGTTTGAATTGGGGTTTTAATTTATTATTAGGAAATAAATTTCTGTAAGTAATTGAATTTTTCAGTAAGCTTTTTGTTTTTTGTTATTGTTGCATCCAACAATTTAGGTGTATCGTGAAACGTCAAAAGTTGTGGGAATACATTATTAATAAGTTGATCTCCTAGTGTTTTCGATGAGTTTCGAGGAAGTTCGTCTGGTAAATTATCAATTGCCATAACAGTTATATTCTTACTGTTTGTAAATGCAACTTCCTCTTTTTCTGTTTGAGGATTATATCCGTAGAAAGGTGTACTTATTGTTGTGGGTCTTAATGTCGATGGAATAGCACCAGGGATATCGCAGCTAATATCGGCGATGACAGAAATCCTAAAACGTTTGTCTCTTATTTGTTCTTTAGTAAAAAGAAGGGGTGAATCTGGAGCCCAGTAATGGCAAGCAATAAGAATGTCTGCTTCCATACAATATGGGAGCATAGCAGATTCATAGTCAATCGGATGTTTTTTGAAATCGTTATAATCAAAAAGACTTAATGTTTTGTGTTTTGCGTAATGTTTTGCGTTTAATATTGTTACAACTGGGTGTGTGAATTTCTGAGTTAAAAATTCTTCTGGTGAAATCTCTGTTATTCCAGCTTCTAGAAGAGTTTCTAAGGCTCCGTGACCAGCTCTACCTTCGCCAGTAATTACAATTTTAAGATCTGGGCGAAGTTTAATAATACTTAATCCCGCCCACATTTCATCTAAATCGTGACATTCAAAGGCTGGTTTTAGCTTAAAAGAGTCTAATCTAATACCTCTAGCTCTCAAAGCATTGTAAGCGCCAACAATTCCAGCCCATCGGCCTAGGGCAACTACACGTTTATTATTTTCGTTTTTAATGTATTCGTAATCAATAAATTTTATGTTTTTTTTGATTAAAGCTTGTAAAAGCTCAATATTTTTATTTTGCCCTTTTGCTAAATGGCCAAAAAATAGATATGTTTTATTATAAAAAAGAGAATCTACATTAACCTTATTAATGCCGAAAATTATATTGCAGTTTTCGAGATTATTGACAACAGGAATTCCAAGATACTGGTATTCATCATCTGAATAGCAACGGTTTTCACTACTCTGAACGTATATTTCAAGATTTGGGTATTTCTTTTTTAGTTGAATAATTTGCGCTGGTGTAAGCGGAGTTTTATGCTTGTGTTGTATGTCGGCTTCTTTAATAATTCCTATTTTAATAGCTATCATTTTTTTGGTTTTAATTCAATTCAAAATAGTTATTATCTATTAAACCTCCAACTGTAAAAATAAAAACAAAAAGGATGCCCAAAATATATATTATTTGTCATGTAAATGAAGTTCAAGTCTCCGTTTATAATCTATATAATTTAGGCATCCTCTTGTATTTTGTTTTATTCTACTTTCAAAACCTCTTTAAATGCTTGTTCAAATGTTCCTTTTGGTAGTGCACCCATAGCCATTTGTGGAGCCCCATCTTTTGGGATAAATAAAAATGAAGGTATACTTTGTATTCCGAAAGCTGCAGCTAATTCGCGTTGCTCTTCGGTGTTAACTTTATATACGTTTAGTTTACCTTTATATTCGTTCGATAATTCATCCAGTATTGGAGCAACGGTTTTGCATGGTCCACACCATTCTGCATAAAAGTCAATAATACAAGGCAATTCGCCACTGAAATCCCACTCTTTTTTTGTCTCGAAATCAAAAACCTTGTTTTTGAAGCTTTCTTTTGTTAAATGTTCTACCATAATTTTAATATTTAATATATCTAAATATTTAGATATCAATATTTGTGCCGTTT
>JAFGOQ010000175.1 GCA_016926405.1 Bacteroidales bacterium | reverse complement strand
TTTCAACCTTAGTAGCCAAGCAGAATTTTTTAAGATAACAAACCTTATTACCTTATTTAATTGCTTGCTAAATAAGGTAATAAGGTTAAAAAGCAGGAGAGTTGTTCTTCATTTCTACTAAGGTGTAACACAAATATAAGACTGTTATGAACCTATAAAAGTGTAACCTACTTTGGTGTTTTATGAAAAATGGCAAAAATTATTTATATTCAATTACTCTAATAGTATCCAAAGCTAAACGAACTTGCATCCAACCTGCAATTTTTTTGTTTTGCGAAATTCGAAATTTAGAAGGAGCCTTCCGACTGTACTTCACCAATATCGTTGGAATAGTATCTCGTTTCATAAATTTAGGACTCGACACATTGTCTTCGTAAGATAAAGCATACGAAAATTTTTCGATATAATCATATTGAGCCATAACTTCTTTTCGAATCTGAGTAAAAGGAATTGTATCTTGTGTTTGTTTCTTATACTTAATCAATTCGCCTTCCAATAAACTTATTTTTAAATCTTTATCCTTGATAAGAGCTTCATTTTTGGAATAAATATCTTCAAGTATTTTGAGTTTAAAATTTGAGTCGAATTGTGCAAATTTGCTTTCAAGCTCATCCGAGCCATCTTTTGTTTGGTGAATTACCAATTCGGTAGATTTAGTCAAACGAAATGGATCATCACTAATCAAACCATAACTTGGCAATAAGCTTTTCAAAATCTGAACTTTGTTTTGATCCACTTGTTCGCCTATATAATAAAGCTCAATAACCGAAAGTGTATCCGAAAAATAAATTTTACTGTTTATCAATTCACTACCTGTAAATGTACAGTTCTCATCAACAAAACGTTGCGCGGTGAGTTCAAATCTTGTTTTCTGAATTAAATTATAAAAAATAACAGTGCTTGGTATTATTGTAACAACAAGAAACAATACAAACATAAATTGATATCTTTTCCATAGCTGTTTATCTATAATATTTACTTGAGGAAATTTAAGATACCGAACAACGATTACAGTTGAAACACTGATAAACACAGAGTTTATAAAAAATAAATAAAATGCACCGAAAAAAAATTGTGCATTTAAATTAGCTAATCCAAAACCTGCAGTGCATAATGGCGGCATCAAAGCTGTGGCTATGGCGACTCCCGGAATTACATTGGTCTTTTCTCGTCGAGAACCGGCGATTATTCCGGCAAATCCCCCAAAAAAAGCAATCAAAACATCAAGAATAGTTGGCTGAATTCGCGCCAGTAATTCGGATTGAACAATATTTAAAGGTGTTATTAAAAAATACAACGTAGATGTCAGCAAACTAATAGACACAGCAAGTCCTAAATTTTTAAGTGAGCGTACAAGTGTTTGAATATCAGACGTCCCAATAGACAAACCAATACCAACAATAGGCCCCATTAGCGGCGAAATCAACATAGCACCGATAATAACAGCAATTGAATTGGCATTTAGACCAATAGATGCTATCAAAATAGAAAACATTAAAATCCAAGCTGTAGGTCCTCGAAAGGTTATATCGCGCTTTATTCCTTCGATAGTATGCTCAATATCAAGCCCTTCCGTCAAACTTAAATAACGCTTAGCAAACAACCGAAAACCAAGTAATATATAATTAACCTTGCTTCTATTAGCCATATTTCAACTTAATTATGTTAAATACAATTTTCAGCAATCAATAGATGCTACAGCTTTTTTTAGTATTATAAGTTTTTCGAGTAATTTTGGTAATAAATCAAGGCGTAACATATTAGCACCATCAGATTTTGCTGTCGCAGGATTAGGGTGTGTTTCAATAAACAGACCATCCGCACCAACGGCTATTGCTGCGCGAGCTATAGTCTCAATCATTTCGGGAATGCCTCCCGATACGCCGGCTGTCTGATTTGGTTGTTGAAGCGAATGTGTTATATCCATTATAACCGGAAAACCAAATTTTTTCATTGTCGGTATTCCTCGATAATCAACTATCAAATCTTGATAACCGAACATAGTTCCTCTATCTGTAAGCATTACATTTTTGTTTCCGGTATCTATAACTTTTTGTGCTGCAAATTGCATTGACTCAGGCGACATAAATTGCCCTTTTTTTATATTGACGACCTTTCCTGTTTTACCGGCAGCAACGAGCAAATCTGTCTGTCGACTCAAAAAAGCAGGAATTTGTAAAATATCAACAAACAAAGAAGCCATCAAAGCTTCATCCGGGCCATGTATATCGGTTAGAACCGGAATATTGAAATTTTCACGAATCATACCCAGTATTTTCAAACCTTCTTCATCACCAATTCCTGTAAAAGAATCCAAACGCGACCGATTTGCTTTTTTGTAAGATGCTTTAAAAATAAAAGGTATCTGAAGTTTATCGGTAATTTCAGATACTGTTTCGGCTATCGAAAAGCAAACGTCCTGTCCCTCAATTACACATGGACCTGCGATAAGAAAAAAATTACCCGATTGGGTATGCTTTATGTTTTTTATGGTATCAAGCAACATATATCAAATTTAAACTAATTAATTAATTTTCTGTATTTTATAGATTCTTGTTTCGGTAGAAAACCATTTTCAAGAGACACAATAAATGTAATAAAAATATATTAATATTTATATTTTTTACTCCACCAATAAATCAATCTTTCTTTAATTTTATTTTCCTGACTGTTGATTGCAGGCGAATAAAATATCTTACCGACGATAATGTCCGGTAAAAAATCTTGTTCCACAAAATTACCGGAATAATCATGCGCATATTTATAGTTCTTGCCATAATCAAGATTTTTCATCAATTTAGTCGGAGCATTACGTAAATGTAGAGGGACAGAGAGTGGTGGCGAGTTACGAACAAAGTCGAGTGCAGCATCAATAGCCAAATAAATAGAATTACTTTTGGGTGATGTTGCTAAATAAACTGCTGCTTCGGATAAAATTATTCGAGCCTCAGGCATTCCTATTTTATGTACAGCATCAAAACATGTATTTGCTATTAATAGGGCGTTGGGGTTAGCCAAGCCTATGTCTTCAGCCGAAAGAATAATCATTCGCCGCGCAATAAACTTAGGATCCTCGCCTCCCTCAAGCATACGAGCAAGCCAATAAACAGCGGCATTGGGGTCGCTTCCTCGAACCGATTTTATAAAAGCAGATATTACATCGTAATGCTGTTCCCCGTTTTTGTCATATAATGCTAAGTTTTGCTGAAGAGTTTCCTGAACTAACTTATCTGTTATAATAATTGAATCATCAACCGAATTAACGACCAACTCAATAATATTCAGCAACTTACGAGCATCACCACCCGAATATAAAAATAATGCGGCTGTTTCGGCAAGCTCAATATTTCGCTCTTTCAATATATAATCTTCTGATATAACACGATTCAGCAATATAGTTAAGTCGCTCTCTGTCAAAGGCTTTAAAACATAAACCTGACAACGCGACAATAACGCCGAGATAACCTCAAACGAAGGATTTTCTGTTGTTGCACCAATTAGAGTTATTACGCCTTGTTCGACAGCACTTAACAATGAGTCCTGCTGCGATTTATTAAATCTATGAATTTCATCAATAAACAAAATAGGACTTGGAGTATTAAAAAACTGCTGTTTACGTGCATTATCTATTGCCTCGCGAACATCTTTCACACCGGAATGTACAGCATTTAATATGTAAAACGGTCGTTCTAAAGTGTTTGCGATTATTTTAGCTAATGTAGTCTTTCCCACTCCCGGTGGCCCCCACATAATAAAAGAAGCTATATTGCCAGATACAATCATACGACGTAGAACCGAATTTGCTCCTACAAGATGACTCTGACCTATATAATCATCTAATTTTTTTGGCCTAAAACGCTCTGCCAAAGGTATGTCTTTAGATAATTGATTCATACGTAATATAAAGCTACATTATTAAAAACTATAAAAAACAAGGCGATTCAATAGTAAACTAAATTACATAATAATGAATCTTTAGTTATATTTCCTATTCCAAAATTAAACAAAAAAACTTTATTAAATTTATTTACTACAAAAAAAATTAAACTTGATGTATACAAACACACACAACAACTAAATGGATAAAACAAACAACAGATGCAATACACATTTATAACTTACATGTAGTTTACATTTAACAACCACAACAAAACACACAATACAAAAACAGTATACATTTTACAAAAAACAACAAGAAACGATAATACAAATAAACAACAACCAAGAAATTACTAATTATATTAGCACGCATGATAGTTGTCGTATAATCAATATGTTACACACTTTATATAAAGCATTGATTCAATTATTTACGAAAAAAAGAAAGGAACCGGCAACAATTATTCGTAAAAACAAGGAAAAAAACAAAATAATAGCTTACTAATCAACAAAATACAGACTTACAATACACACAAAACTTTAAGCTCACCAAGCAAAGTAAGTCAAACATTACAAAAAGGATGGTTTAACAGTCAAAATCTAAACTTATATTAATTTACTAATTATTTGAATAATATGCAAATTTTTGACTGAAAAAATGCACGTTAACAAAGTTTTTTTTTAAAGTTCACGACAGTAAAAAATCAACTTATACATAAAGTACATTAACAAATCAAAAAGTAAAATACGAGATACACCAAACAGGCTTAGTCGCTAAATTCCAAGCAT
>JAFGOQ010000174.1 GCA_016926405.1 Bacteroidales bacterium | reverse complement strand
ACAATTCTGAAATTAAACTTCTTCTAAAGGAGTATTACGAAGGAATATTGATGTTTAACGTAATGGAAAAACAAATTTGGGGAAAAGCTCAAACCGACTCTGTTTTAGCAAAAAAACATTATGAAAACAATAAAGAAAAGTACACTTGGGACAAGGTATCTAAAGCAACTATAATTACATTTCCTAACTCTTTTAAAGAGAGTAAAATTACTTCTCTTGCCAAACTATGCTTCAAAAAGCAAACAAAATTTGAAACCAAAGTACAAGAACTAAACAATAAGAATGAAGAAAAAATCTCATTTAACAATATTGAAAAACCTAAAGGAAAAAACGCAACTCTAGATTTGTTTGAATGGAAAGAGGGAGTCTCGAAAATTTATACTAAAAATAACACTAAAACAATTGTTGTTTTTCGCAAAATAGAGACAAACAAACAAAAAACTTTAGACGAAGCAAAAGGTGAAATTATTGCTGAAATACAAAATGAACTAGAAGAAAAATGGACTAGCCTAATTCAGCAAAAATATCCTCCTGTATTAAACATAGAACAAGTAAACAGACTAAAACAAATTTTATAATAACAGACACTAAGAAACATGTATAAACTTAAAATCGTTTTATTTGGCCTTGCAGTTTTATTTTTCACTGCTTGCCAACAAACTAATTCCGATGAAGCAATTGCAAAACTAGGCGAAAAAACTCTTTACAAAAAAGACATTGCTAATTTGGTTCCAAAAAACACCACAAAAGAAGATAGTATTATTATCACAAAAAAATACATCAACAAATGGCTTATTAATCAACTACTAACAGCAACAGCCGAAAAAAATCTTTCTGCCGAGGAACAAGACATAACAAAAGAATTAGAAGAGACCAAATCGTCACTCTTAATATATAAATACAGACAAAAATATATAAACCAAAAAATTGATACTGTAGTAAAAGCTGATGAAATAAAAGAGTACTACGACCAAAACACCGCTAGCTTTTCGCTTTCCGAAGATATCATTAAGTGTGTATTTATTCAAATTAAAAATAATATTACAGAAACCGACCGTATAAAAAAGCTTTACCGATCGGAGAAAGAAGACGATATTAAGGAACTCGACGAAATATGTTTACAGTATGCTACTAAATACGATTTCTTTAACGAAGATTGGATCTCTTTACGCACAGTAAATAGTAATTTACCAACCAAAGCATCGGTAACTAGCAAAAACTCGTTTATTGAACAAGCAGACTCTACATTTCTTTACTTTGTCGACATTAAAGACTTTATGAAAAAAGGCGAATTATCGCCGCTAAATTTTGTTCAAGACGACATAAGAAGCATTATTATAGAAAAACGCAAACTCCAATTATTGAAAAATTTGGAAAATAATATATATAAAGATGCGGTAAAGCATAATAAATTTACCATATTCGAACCTGAAAAAAAATAACTTTTAATAAACATATTACTAGTTTTCCGTATTGTTAACGAATAGAAAAACAAAACATATGATAAATTTTAAAAACACCCTTATAGCAATAGCCTTTATTTTCATTTCGGCTAATGCCTTTACTCAAGACGAAAAAATTATTATCGATAAAGTTATCGCAACTATAGGTAGCGACGAAATACTATTGTCTGAACTAGAAGCTCAGGTAATGCAGTTTCGTGCACAAGGACAGTTTACATCTAAAGATGTTTATTGCAAAGCTCTTGAAGAGATCATGGTTCAAAAATTATTAATTAACCAAGCAAAAATTGACTCTATTACTGTTTCTCCTAGCCAAGTAGAAACACAAGTAGATAACCGCATTTCTTACTTCATAAGCAATATTGGATCAAGAGAAGCTGTTGAAAAATATTTCAATAAGGACATGAATACTATTAAAAATGACCTTATGGAATCTATCGAAAAACAAATGCTAGCACAACAAGCACAACAAACCTTGATTGCCAACGTAGACATTGCTCCTCGTGACATCAACTCTTTTTACAACAAAATTGATAAAGATTCGCTTCCTACAATAACCGATCAATACGAGATTCTGCAAATTACACTTCATCCAGAAGAGACAAAAAAAGCAGTAGCCGATGTTAAAACAAAACTTCTAGAATTACGTCAACGCATTATCGATGGAGAACGTTTTGCTACTCTTGCAGTAATTTATTCCGAAGATCAAGGTTCGGCTACTCGTGGTGGTGAACTTGGTTTCCGAGCAAAAAACGAACTTGTAAAACCTTTTGCTAACGCAGCGTGGAGTCTTAAGAAAGATCAGGTTTCAAACATTATCGAAACCGAATTTGGATACCATATTATTCAAGTTATAGACACTAAGGACGACAGAGTTAATACTCGCCACATTCTTATGAAACCAAAGGTTGCTCCTGAGTCTATTGAAAAAACAAAAAACAAACTTGACAGTATTGCTTCTGCTATTCGCGTCGATTCTATAGAGTTTAAAATGGCTGCTTACCGCTTCTCTGACGACAAGAAAACTTACCTTTCGGGTGGTGCTGTCATTAATCCTTATACTAACGGAACAAAATTCGAAAAAGATCAGCTTCCTGCTAACGAGTTTTATATTATTAACAAACTTAAGCCTGGCGAAGTGTCTGATGCTTTTCTTACTAAAGACGAACACGGAAAAGATGTTTATAAGATTATCTCTATAAAAGCTAAATACGCAATGCATAAAGCAAACTTAAAAGACGATTACGACGTCCTTCAACTATTAGCTAAAGAGAAAAAACAGAATTCTATCTTAAAAACATGGATTACTGAAAAACAGAAAAAAACCTATATAAAGATCGACCCTAAATACAACGAGTGCGATTTTGATTATGATGGATGGTTTAAATAATTAATAATGGGTAAAAAAAACTTATCGAATATTATCGGGCACAAAATCTTATTCACGGGTTTTGTGCTCGTTGCTTTTATTACATTAGTTTCGTTTACAACAGAGAAAGCTCCTAAACGCAAACTAATAAAAATGTTACAGTCGGGATACACTACTACTGGAACATCACTTGGGCCTGGTACTATTAGACTAATGAACGACGTTATTCTAGAGCACAACGAAGCTTTAATGTATTGCGATAGTGCTCATCTCACTCAAGACGGATCTCAGTTTAGAGCTTATGGTCATATACATATCGACCAAGGCGACACTCTTCACCTTTATGGCGATTCGCTTAGATACAATGCTATAAATAATTGGGCTAAAGTGCGTGGTAAAGTTAAAATGGTTGATAAAGAAACTGTTCTTACAACACGCTTTTTAGATTACAACACCCAAACTGGAGTTGCTAAATACTTTAACAAAGGAGTTATTGTTAATACTGACAATACCCTTAAAAGTATTATTGGTATTTATTTCTCAAAGCAAAAAGAGTTTAATTTTAAGGATAGTGTTATTCTTTACAACAATGAATATACTATGTATACCGATACTTTGCGCTATTTTACCGACACCGAAACATCGTTATTTGTTGGACCTACTCGTATTTACAGTAAAGATGAATATAGTTATTGCGAAAATGGTTGGTACGATACAAAAAATCGAAAAGGAGAACTTATTCAAAATGCGCTTGTTCAAAACAAGGATAATACAATTACTGCCGACTCAATTTTTTTCGACAGACTAAATAAACTTGGACACGCCAAAAATAATATTACAATGACCGACTCGGTAAATAACATTATTATTAAAGGCGATTTGGCCAATTATAAAAATTTACCCGAAGAATATTTTGTAACAAAAAAGGCTCTTCTAATTCAATTAGATGATAAAAAAGACTCACTTTTTGTTCATTCAGACACTCTTTACACAAGAACTTATCCACGTGCTAAAGACACAACTGCAATTACAACATTACAACCAAAAAGAGATTCTCTTTCGCTGTATCAAAAAGCCGACTCGTCGTTTGTAGCTGTAAACGTATTCGACAAATCGGATACCCCAAAACAGAAACAAGACACAACAATACGCGAGATTAAACTTTATCACGGTGTACGTATTTATAAATCAAACATACAAGGTATTTGCGACTCGCTTTTTTATTCATCAAAAGACTCTGTTATTCAAATGCACACTAAGCCTGTTCTGTGGTCGGGCAAAAGTCAAATGACAGCAGCTTATATTCAAGCATTTATTGTTAATAAACAATTAGAGCGAATTGAATTTGAAAACTCGGCTCTTATTATTAATCACGATAGCTTAGAATATTACAATCAAATTCGAGGTAGAGATATGACTGTTTATATCCATAATAACGAACTTCATAAAGCATACATTCGTAAAGATAGTCATACACTATATTTCAATAAAGATAAAAACGAATACATTGGTGTAAATAACTCTACAAGTACAAATGTTAACATCTATTTTAAAAATAAAGATGTTAGCAAGATTACTTACTTAGATAATCCAAAATCGGTTCTTACCCCTATCGACAAGGCCACAAACGAACAGACTCGATTCGATAACTTTATTTGGCTAAAAAACATTCGTCCTCTAAACGGTAAAGATGTTTTTAGGGTTGCCTCAACCGACTCGTTAATTACATCTAAAAAATATCGTGCTGTGGAGCTGTTCAATACTAATAAAGAGAATAGTGATAAAAACAATAAGAAAAACAGCAAAAACAATAAAGACACAAATAAAAATAATAGCCCAAAAGGCAAAAGCATTGGCGGCTTTGGTGGCGGTATAAGACGATTATAATTTTTCAATAAATACAAATACAAGCCCTCAATAACGAAACATATTGAGGGCTTTTTTTTTCAAATCAACAGTCTTAATATCACCAAAGAAATTATTCAAAAAACTTCTCAACAGAATTTTAAGCAGGTCTACTATCTTTAAAGATTATAAATCTTTACTTACGACAAAAAATCAAAAATCAATATTATTACTCCTACAATATAAAACCTTAAAAAGAGAAACTATTTTGTCATAAAACAATTGGAGAGTTCAATTATAAAAACTAAATAACCACTCATAAATTGAAATAGACTAAAAAAAAGCTGAAATAAAATAAACCTATTAGCAATAACTAAGTCTACATTCAAACAGTTAAAAAAACATTTTAAACACCTACGTATACGTTACAAGAAACTTTTTTTTATAATTTTAGAAACTCAAAAAAAACTAATCAATAAATAATGTATATAATATCTTTAACATACAAAGTTGATAACAAAACTGTCGACAAATATTTGAATGCCCATGTTGAATATTTAAAAGAACAATATGCACAGGGTAACTTCTTAGCCTCGGGACGCAAAGTACCACGCACAGGCGGAATAATACTATCAAACATTAATAGCCGAAACTATTTAGAAGAAGTATTAAAAACCGATCCGTTTAATAAAAACGGGGTTGCCGATTATAATATCATCGAATTTGTCCCCAGCATGACGTGTGAAGAGCTTAACTTTCTAATTGCAAAATAAACACGCTAAAGGCATAACATGGAAGAGATAATAACCCTAAACAAAAAAAACATTGCAAACGAGCATATTTGTTGTGCTTTTTCGGACAAAAAATGTGCAGATGGCTATCAGCAAAAAAAAGAATGGCTAAAAAATGAATTCAACAATGGATACGTTTTTAGAAGAATAAATGCCCGAGCCAAAGTTTTTATCGAGTACGGACCCGCCGAAAAAGGATGGGCACCAATAGAAGCTAAAAACTATTTGCTGGTTAACTGTTTTTGGGTTTCGGGTCAATACAAAGGAAAAGGTTACGGCAAGGCTCTTTTGCAAATGGCCATTAACGATGCTATTGAGCAAGGTAAAAATGGGCTTGTTACTGTTGCAGGAATCAAAAAATTCCATTTTATGAGCGACACAAAATGGCTCATAAAACAAGGTTTCGAGGTTGTCGAAAAATTATCGTCAGGCTTTTGTCTGTTAGTAAAAAAAATCAACTTTGAATCTACAAATCCTTCTTTTAACGAATCGGTTAAAAGTGGACTCTGCCCATATAATAAAGGCTTGGTTGTATACTACTCTAACCGATGTCCGTTTTCCGAATATCATGTTCAAACATCGTTAAGACAAACAGCACAAAAACGAAACATCCCTCTTAAAATTATTAAACTTACTTCGTCACAAGAAGCTCAGTTATCGCCTACTCCAGCAACAATATTCAGCCTGTTTTACAACGGTAAATTAATCACAACCGATATAAGCATTTGCATGGATAGCCGATTTGATAAGCTTATAGAGAAATCCATCTAACAATTAAACACACCTCGAAACACTATGAAAATGCAGAAAATTCACTTCATCGATTTAACAAAGAAAAAATCATTTGCCTCAATACTATTATTCATATTAGCCTTAATATTAATTCTTATTGGCTTTATAAAGCCTTTTGAATTTTATATCTCTAAAACATATAGCAATTATGGTTGGGCCATCGGATTTTTATATTTGGCAGCTTATCACTCCAGGATATATTGGCACAAAAACTGCATACAGTGGAACAAAAAAGGTATTAACATTAGAGTAAAATCAATCTTTAGTAAATCGGTGCAATTCTATAATATCAAAGCATACCAAGTGACAAATAATAACCTTACAATATCAAGAATCTTTGGTAAGGATATTATTATCGATTTAAATGGAATTTCAACAGATGACACAAGAAAACTTGAATCAATTATAGACCAATACCACACAAAAAAATGATTTACATAATTACACTCTTAAGCTTATTGTTTCTTTCAATGGGCATTTTTATTAACAAAAAAAACGCCGACGATTGGGTGAATATTTACAATAATAATCCAGAGAAGAAACAACAATACATTTATCTTACACTACCATTCTTTAAAAAGTTTCATCGCTTTTTAGGAACCTCTCTTTTTGTTTTATTTTTTACGCTAAGGTATGCTTTTGGTGAAGAAGTTGCAGGTCTAATATTTGTGGCATATATATTACTTTCGTACTTATATTTTGCGTACAAAATCAACAATCTAGCAAAAGAGACAAAAACTGTTGAAGCAAAAATTGTAATAATAATTACAACTATAGCACTTGCTCTTTTAAGTGTCACATTAGTTAATGTATTTAAAGAAAACCAAATAACCATAACAAGCAATAAAGTAGTGATCTCGGGCATGTATGGCGAAGAATTTCCAGTATCGGAAATAGACACTGTAATGATTGTTGACTCAATTCCAAAAATTAAGCTACGATCAGATGGCTTTTCGATTGGATCAATAAATAAAGGATATTACCTAACTCAAAATGAAGAAACAGTTAAGCTAATATTAAACTCTAATAATAAACCTTATATGCTTATTATTAAAAATAATGGTAATAAAATTTACTTATCGACCTTACAGAACCATGTAGAAGATATATTTACACAAATAAAAAAGACAGTTAACAAACAGTTATAACAGCACAAAATTTCACAACATTTTAACATAATGCACATTTTACCACTTACAGTGTTCAATAGAAACCTATTTTTATATCTTTGGAACAGTAAAAATAGATTAAATGTAAATAGTTATTAATAACTCTTACAATAATGTTACACTATGTTTATTTTTCACTAATAAATAATAATTTACAATCCTTTAAAATTTAAACAATGCTTAAAAAAGAACTTTGCCTTAAGGCAATCGCCGAGTGGAATAATGCAAGAGAGCACTATTCAGAGATTAAGAAATTAATCACCCCTACTTCTGTTTTCACATTCAACAAAAAGCAATGTAATTGGGTAAGAGAAAACAACAAAAACAGTTTTTTCCACACTTATATTGGGGTTTATGGTAATAAATTAATTTCAATTATTGTTCCTATTGATAGATCGGGATCAGAAATTGATCTACCAGAATATCTAACTTCAACTATTGCTCCTTTATCGAAGGATTTAAAATTAGTAGAACGAGAAGTTGTTACAACAGTTAAGAAAATTACATTGTCAAAAGATCTTAATATTACAGATCACCAACACAATGTTAAATTACCGTTTACAAATGTGCCAACTATCGACCAACATAAATCAGTTGAAGAGATTATATCTTGGAAAAACAACTGCCTAGATTGGTTTTATAATGAGTGTAGCGAATTTAAAGGACAACGAATATTTAAAGCCTTTAAAGTACCAATGGTTGATCTTGTAAAGGCAAAAAATAATGTTGACGAGGTAGTTTGTCTTTTTGGATTAAAACAGAATGAAATACACAACAGACTTATACCTGTTCTTATTTACGTTTCGCACACCTCTAAAATTAAAGAAGTAGAGCTTTTACGTACTAGCGAAAAAGAATCAATTAAAGAGGTAGAATTATTGCGTGCTGATGAAAAAGATCCTGAAACAGGAAATACAGATAACTTTGCTAGTCCACGTCCTCCTTTTGGACCAGACGACAAAACTTTTAACTTTTTAGTATAAGACAGCATGGATAGTGCGGGATTATTTTTTTACAACGGTATTACTATTTTATCGTTTTGCCTATTATCAATTGCCCTAATTTTTGGTATTCGTAAATACAATTTGATAAACAAAGAACAAAAATGGTTTATCTATTATCTTGTATTTATTTTCGGCATCGAAATAATATCAAAAATACTGATGATAAAGCAAATAGACAATTTATTTCTTTATCCTTACTATGTTGGAGGAGAATTTTTAATACTCTCAACAATGTTCATAATAGGCTTAAAACTATCACGTAAACTATATATTGTAACAACAATAATCTCCTTATATGTTTTTTCCGAAGCTGTTTGGTTATGGATAAACAATCAAAATGTTACATCTGGTGTGGGAAAATCAATCTCACACCTGATTATTATTTGTTTAACAGGACACTACATTGTTCGATCAATAAAAACAATTGATACAAAAGACAAATTTATTATGATATACGGAGGTATGTTTTTATACTACACCATTTCCGTGTTTCTTTTTCTCTTTATGGATCAATTAATAACCATGCAAATAATAAACGCATACATTATTTGGGGTATGAATAATCTGTTTTCGTCAATTCTTTACGGAATTTCGTTTT
>JAFGOQ010000173.1 GCA_016926405.1 Bacteroidales bacterium | reverse complement strand
TCGGCTTTGCTCCCTCTCTTGGACTTGAACCAAGGACCCTCTGATTAACAGTCAGATGCTCTAACCAACTGAGCTAAGAAGGAATTTGTGTGATTCCTTATCGGAATTGCGATGCAAATATAGAATGATTATTTATTTCTGCAAAATAAAATATCGCTTTTTTTGAATAAAAATTGCATGAAAAGCGACGTTGTTAACTAACTTTTTAAATTGCAATCTTTTATCGTTGTTCTGAATATTCAGATTTTTTTAAAAAAATAAAAAAGTTTTCACCGCTGTAAAAAAATATTACTTTTGTAATCCTAAATGCCCCCATAGTTCAAGGGATAGAATAGTAGTTTCCTAAACTGTAGATCCAAGTTCGAGTCTTGGTGGGGGTACTTTTTTCCTTCTTAATATTTATTTCATACGATTATATTTTTTTTTATTTGCCGTATAGCCTGTCCCGATTTATCGGGAGAACTCGCCAAAAAAAAATAATCATTCTTGTGGGTAATAATTAATTATTATGGTTCGTTTCATAATTAAATTTTAGGAATAGATATTCCACGAATAGTTCTGTATAGTTCCAATGCGTAGATATCTGTCATCGATGAAATGTAATCGACTACCGATAATAGCTTGTCGTACATAGACGATTCCTTTGAAACGCGATATTGTTGTGGCATTAAGTTTAGAATTTTTTCTGAAGAAAACTTCTCTGGGCGTAAAACGGCTGCTGTAAAGTCTTCCATTAATGAGTGGATTATTCTATGTCCCGATATTTCGATTTCAATAACAGTTGAGTGGTTGTATATTCTTTCAATCGATATTTTTTGAATAGCTTTCATTGCTTTGCTAGCTTCGCTAGATATTCTTTTAAGTAGTGAACCAGTATACAATCCATTCATTATCTCTGTTTCGTTAATAATAAATGTTTTTATACACTCGTTAACTAGTGCATTAATGCTTAGTGCTCGCAAATACGCAATTTTTTCATTGTTGTCGTTTAGGTTGTCAATAGTTTTCTGGAAATTCTCTTGCTGATCGGCAGACATAAAATAACTGAAGCCCGAAAGAAGAGTAAAGGCTTCTTGAAAACTTAAAATATGAAGTTTGTATGCGTCCTCTATGTCCATAATCTGGTAACAGATGTCATCGGCTGCTTCAACAAGGTAAACCAGAGGGTGACGCATATTTTTATCCTTTGATTTTAGACCTAGGTTCTCAGAAATATTTTTATAAGCCTCAAAATCTTGATTAAAATAGCCAAACTTATTTCTTTTAGGTGAATCAATTGCTTTGTATGGGTATTTAACTACTGAAGCAAGAGTTGAGAATGTTAACCCAAATCCGCCTTCTCTTTTTCCGTTGTATGTGTGAGTAAGTAGTCGGAAAGCATTAGCATTACCGTCGAAGTTTATAAGGTCGGCCCACTGGGTGTTGGTCATTTTGTCTTTAAAAACAGATTCTTTGTCGATAAAGAACTCCGAAATGGTAGCTTCTCCCGAATGACCAAAAGGAGGGTTTCCTAAATCGTGAGCTAAGCAAGCTGTTGAGACAATAGTTGGAATTTGTTCAATTAATGTGCGGTCGGTGCTGTTGTCTGTTTTTAGAATATGATCGACAAGTAAATTAGCTAACGAGCGGCCAACACTTGCTACCTCTAAACTATGTGTTAATCGGTTGTGAACAAAAACACTTCCTGGAAGCGGGAAGACCTGAGTTTTGTTTTGTAGACGACGAAAGGCTGAGGAAAATATAAGTCGGTCGTAATCGCGCTGAAAAGCCGAGCGTATATCAGTGTTTGATGTTGAAACTGTTGCTTTACCAAGTCTTTGTATTGATATTAATTTACTCCACTCCATAATAACCATTGTTTTTTTTCGAGCATAAAAAAAGCCCTTTTTTAAAGGGCTTCCAAATATTTTAAGTGAAACTTTGATACACTCGTCGTTTAGGGCTTAGGCACATTAGAGGAGCTTTAGAGTTTTTGTGTAATTTATCTTCGGATAGATATGTGTTATATTTGTCGGCAATAATCATTATTAAATCCGCATCGATAGCATCGGAAAAATTATAAACCTCTTGAACAAATGGTCTTTTCTTTTTAGCTGTTTTTATTCCGTAAATAATATTGTTATTATCAAACATCTTTTTGGAAAAGAAAATATTGTTGGCCATCATCTTTTTCTTTCCTTGATCGGAGTAAAAAGGCTTAATAAGGTTTATGTTGCATTTGTACACCTTCGATAAATATACAAGCCATTGTACTGTTTCTTTAAATTTTTTATCATAATCTAAAGGCACAACAATTTCTATATATTTAGAGTGTACAGGAGTTTTATCGGTTGCAATAAAAGGTATTTGGATATTTTTCAGGCATCTTTTAAGTATTGATGGCATTTTTAATACCTTGTTTCTAGTGTTGTAATGCTCTGGCGAAACAACTAAACTGATATTTTTATCCAATACTATCTGGCGAGTTATTTTGCCAGTTTTTCCTATAGAAACTTGCCAACTAATATCTACACCATAGTGCTTTTTTATTTGCGTTGCTTCAGTGTCTATTCTCTCTTCACATTCCTTTTGCAGAGTTTCAACTAAATTTGATTTGCCAAAAATTGAAGTGTGGTGAATGACGTGTAGTAATATTAATGGTGAATTAGATACCTGTGACAGCTGTACAGCATGCTGTAAAGCATCTTTCGATTTCTGTGTAAAATCCCATATTACTAGGATTGATCTACTTGTTTTGTTCATGATTTTGACGAATTAACCCTGGGTAAATATAGATAATTAATTTTAAATGATGAATAGAGGTTATAACTTTTCGGAAATAACTTTATTTATTTAGATGATGCTGTTTGTTTTACTTTGTTATTAGGGTGAAATGATTGGGTTTTATCTTTGTTTGAAACAGGTAAATATTATTTCAAAGTTGAGAGTTTTAAATAGCTGTCTTTTGACCGTAATAAATTGGTGATAAAAATTCATTATCTTCGTTTCGTTATAATCTCATAATTTAATATAATATGTCATCAATTAAGCAATTAATATTTGCCACAAATAATAATCATAAATTAACTGAGCTTCGAGCGGCCGTTAATAAGAGTTTTATTTTAAAGAGTTTGTCTGATATTGGTTTTAACGAAGATATTCCTGAGCCTTTCGATACTTTAGAAGATAATGCGTTAGCAAAAGTGAGGTATTTACATGAAAGTTATAAAATAAATTGTTTTGCAGATGATACAGGTCTTGAAATTGAGGCTCTTAATGGTGCTCCCGGGGTGTTTTCAGCACGTTTTGCTGGCGATCAAAAAGATTCAGAAGCTAATATGCAAAAGGTATTAGATTTGCTTCATGGTGTTGATAATCGTAAGGCTCGTTTTAGAACTGTAATAGCTTTGAATTATGATAATAAGGAATACCTTTTTGAAGGAGTTGTTAATGGGAAGATAATTAAAGAGAGAACTGGAGATATGGGTTTTGGTTACGACCCAATTTTTGTTCCCGATGGTTTTGATACAACATTTGCACAAATGGATATCGATGTGAAAAATCAAATATCGCATCGTGGTAGAGCAACTGCTAAATTGATAGAATTTTTGAATAAGCTATAATTAGTTTATTTTAATTCAGCTTTGTATCTATTACTGAAGTAAAAATAATAATGCAGTTTTTTTTGTTTACTAATTACTAGTTGCAAATAAATAATACGGCTAGCTCAATATATAAGCCCTCGAAAAGTTGACTTTTTATAAGTTTAAAGTATCGTAGCTATTGTTTAAACTTAGTTTCTTTGTGTTTAGGGGTAAAAAAGGAAATAAAAAATGAAAATTACACGTATAGTATTTGTTTTATTGTTTTTTTGTTTAAAGGTTTTTCCACAAAAATTAATAGGTGAGTGGCAAGAGCATTTTAGTTATAATAATGCTAAACAGATTGTTGCTAGTGACGATCGCTATTTGTGTTTAACTACAGGAGGACTTTATTTTTACGATTTAAATTATAATCAAATAGTTAAGCTTGATAAAAATAAAGGGATTTACGGAGGTGTAATTTCTGCAATTGGGTATAATGAAAATACAAACGAATTTTATGTAGGGTATCAATCGGGTATGATTGATATTATTAAAGATGATAAGATTACTCATGTTGATTACTTTTTTAATAGTAATAACAGTAATTCTAAAAAGATAAATTGTTTCACGGTAAAAGATAACAAGGTTTTTGTTTCTACATCGGTTGGGATTCTTGTTTACGATGTGCAAAAAATGGAATTCGTTGATATTGTAAAAACCTTTTACGATGCCGAGGTTTATAAAACAGTTTTTAGTTCCAATACTCTTTATGCTGCTACATCTCAAGGTGTTTTTTATGTTGATTATTTAAATGTCAATATTAACGATTTTGCTAATTGGAGATCTATAGATGGGGCAATTTTATCTAAGGATGTTAAGTTGATTCAGGATCATAATGGTGCTTTGTATATAGGTGTTAATGAATTGTCTCAATCGGTAATATATAAATGGGATGGTTCTTTACTTCAGTTGAGTTATAGTTCGTCTGAAACATTAAAGGATTTGGTTTCTTCCGATAATTCTGTGTTAGCTGTTTTTCTTCATAAACTGGTTAAGCTAGATGCTAGTATTTCCGATTTTTATGTAAATAACCAGTTAAATATGAATTCAGTAAAATTTGATAATGTAAATAGATTTGTAGTTGCCGATTCTACAAAATCAATGGTTGTTATTAATAATGGTGTACCCAATGTTATTGTTCCTAATGGACCAGAATTAATACCTTACGGTGCAGGAATTAGCGCAGGAGAAAAAGTGCTATTTACCTCAGGATTTTCAAGAGGAGGAGAAAAAACTTCACAATCTACAGCTGGTATTTTCTGTTTTCAGGATAATTTATGGAATAGCGCCATTTATCCTGATAATATAATTTTACATCAATTGCTGTTTCAGATAAATATCCCGATAATATTTTTGCGGGTTCGTATAATGAAGGTGTATATAAGATTGTAGATAATGATATTGTTAATCATTATTCTTTTGGAAAGGCTAACTCTGTTGTCGATATGAAACCTGATAATCGGGGTAATATTTGGATTGCTAATTCTAAATCAACAAATAGTCTATATGTATTGTCTCAAAATGGAGAGTATTTGGGGTTTGATTTGTCGTCGTATTTAAACGGAGATGTTATTCGAAACATACAAATCTCTGAAGCTACTGGCTATGTAATGATAATTGTAGAGTCGAAAAGTTATTTCTTTGTTTTTGATGATAATAATACTCCGTTTGATGCTGATGATGATAGGGTAAAAAAAGTTTATCTGTACGATGAAAATCATTCTGCCTTTAACGAGAAAATTATGGCTGTAACTGAAGATATTGATGGTGAAATTTGGTTTGCTACAACATACGGTGTTCTAGTTTCTAATACTATACGAAAAGTTTTTGATGAATTATTAATAATTACTCATCCTATTGTTACCGACGAAAAAGGTCACTCTGATTATTTGTTATATGGTGTCGATCTAAACGATATAGATGTTGATGCGGCTAATTGTAAATGGGTTTGTACTAATAATTATGGTGTTTATAAAATATCACCTTCTGGATCGAATGTTGTTTACCGTTTTATGACAAATAATAGTTCGCTGCCAAGTAATGTTGTTAACGATATTGTTATTGATCACTCCAGTGGAAATGTTTTTATGAATACAGATTATGGATTGGTGTCATATAAAGATAATACAATTAAATCGTCGTCTGATTACAGTAATATGTATGTTTATCCAAATCCTGTTCGCCCAGATTATTCGGGGCCGATTGTTATAAAAGGGTTAATTGAAAATAGTTTAATTAAAATAACCGATTCAAATGGGAATGTTGCTTTTGAGTCGTATTCTTCTGGTGGCGAATTGGTTTGGGATGGAAATGATTTAAATGGCAAAGCTGTAAGATCGGGAGTTTATTTGATATTTGCATCTGGGAATGTTGGGCAGAACTCTAAGGTTATAAAGTTGCTTATTGTACGCTAATTGTGATTAACTTGTAGACAGGTGTTAAAAATGTAAACTGATATAGTATGATTTCAAATTGTAGAGCTATTGTATTAAATCAGATAAAGTTTAAAGAAACAAGTCTAATTGTACATCTTTACACTCGTGAATATGGGCGTATTTCGGTTTTAGTAAATTCTGTTTTTAGTACTTCGAAAAGGAAAAAGAATAAGGCTAGTTTTTTTCAACCTTTGTCATTGCTCGATATTATTATAGATTATAAGCCTAGTCGCGAGATTCAGCCAGTTCGCGAGTTTAGTAGCAGCTTTGCATTAAGTTCAATACACTTTAATATAAAGAAGAGTTTTATTGCAATGTTTGTTGCCGAGATGATTTATAAAGCTGTTCGTGAAGAGGAGAGTAATACACATCTATTTGACTTCATAGAGTCTTCAATAAGGTATCTTGATATTTCTGAGGAATCTTTTTCAAACTTTCATTTGGTGTTTCTTGTTAAGTTATCAAAGTATCTCGGCTTTTTTCCGATGTTTGAATCGTATAGACCCAATTACTTGTTTAATATTAAGAAGGGTGTTTTTAATTCTTATGCTAGTTCTGATTTTTTTATTCTAGATAAGGAGCTTAGCAAAAATCTTTATGAAATAGGTTTAGTTAATTATTCAGAGATGGGTATTGTAGCCCTTTCGGGAAAGCGTCGCGTAAAATTGTTAGAGATAATAATTGAATATTATTTTTACCATATCGATACTTTAGGCACAATTAATTCATTAGAAATATTAAAGGAGGTCTTCGATAATTAAAATCTCGTCAAATATTTGAATAAAAAAGTGATTGATAGAGTGCTAAATAATTACAAAATATTGTACTTTTGCATCACCCGAATATCCGCATTTACCACAATTTGGAAAAGTTATCAACACCCAGTAGTATTCCTAGCAGATATTATTTGTTGATAAGTTTAGAAAACTCCAAAAATATTTGTAGCTTTGCAACCCATATTTTTGGAGAAATTGGATTAATGTAATTAAGTATTAACTAAAAAGTTAAGTAAACGTGGACGCTTTAAGTTACAAAACGGTATCTGCAAACAAAGCCACAGCAGAAAAAGAGTGGTTTGTTGTAGATGCTACAAATGAAATCGTAGGTCGTCTTGCTTCTAAGATCGCTTTTGTCTTAAGAGGTAAGCATAAACCTAGTTACACACCGCACGTTGATTGTGGTGATAATGTAATAATTATCAATGCTGACAAAGTAAGATTTACTGGTAAAAAACTTACCGATAAAGTTTACGTACGTCACACAGGTTATCCAGGTGGACAACGTATTGAGAATCCAGAGTACTTTTTAGCTAAGAGACCAGAAGTGGTAATCGAAAAAGCTATTAAAGGAATGTTGCCTAAAAATCGTTTAGGACGTGCAATTTTTGGAAACGTGCATGTATATGCAGGAGCAGAGCATCCTCATTCGGCACAAACTCCAAAGGAGTTAAACCTAAATTCAATTAAGTAAGATGGAAAGAATTAATACAGTTGGACGTCGTAAGGCTGCAGTTGCTAGAGTTTATGTAAACGAAGGCAAAGGAAATATTACTATCAACAAAAGAGATATTGCTAATTATTTCCCACTTGAGCAGTTACAATTTATTGTTAAGCAACCTCTTTTGGTTCTTAGCTTAGAAGAGAAATACGATATTAATGTTACACTTGACGGTGGTGGCATTAAAGGACAAGCCGAAGCAGTTCGTCTTGGTGTTGCTCGCGCTTTAGTTAAAATTGATGAAGAATATCGTTCGGAGTTGAAGAAGAATGGATTCCTTACTCGTGATGCACGTGTTGTTGAGCGTAAGAAACCAGGTCAACCTAAAGCTCGTAAACAATTTCAATTTAGTAAGCGTTAAAATTTTTAAATTATTAAAAACTTTGGCAAGTCATTTAAAATTGTTAAGACTTTTAAATATAAAACTACTTAACAATTGCCAATAAAAAACAAAGAAAATGTCTAAGACAAATTTTAATGAACTATTAGAAGCAGGTGTACATTTTGGTCACTTGAAAAGAAAATGGAATTCTAAAATGGCTCCTTATATTTTTATGGAGCGTAACGGAATCCATATTCTAGACTTGCATAAGACTGCAGCTAAAATCGATGAGGCTAGTGCTGCAATCAAACAAATTGCAAAAAGCGGTCGTAAGATTCTTTTTGTTGCTACAAAAAAACAAGCTAAAGATATCGTTTCTGAGCGTGTTGGAAAAACAGGAATGCCTTTTGTTACTGAGCGTTGGCCAGGAGGAATGTTAACAAACTTCCCAACTATCCGTAAGGCTATCAAGAAAATGTCTACTATCGACAAAATGGGTACTGATGGTACATTTGCTGTTCTTTCTAAGCGTGAGAAACTTCAAATAACTCGTCAGCGTGCTAAGCTAGAAAAAAACTTAGGTAGTATTGCTGACCTTACTCGCTTACCTGCAGCTCTTTTTGTAATTGATGTACAGAAAGAATATATCGCTGTTAGAGAGGCTAAACGTCTAGGTATACCAGTTTTCGCTATTGTTGATACTTGTTGCGATCCAACTCCAATTGATTTTATTATCCCTGGTAACGACGACGCTTCTAAATCTATCGAGCTTATCACTAATCTTATGTGTTCGGCTATCGAAGAAGGATTGAACGAAAGGAAATCTGAAAAAGATAAAGAAGTAAGCGAAAAGCCTAAAAAAGTTGCTCCTAAAAAAGCTGCTAAAGGTGAAAAAGTAGAAGCTGCTGAAGAAGAAGCTGATACTGAAGAATAATATTAATCAAAAAAAATATTTTGACATGGCTGAAATTAAAGCTTCAGATGTTGGCAAACTAAGAAAAATGACTGGTGCTGGTATGATGGACTGTAAAAAGGCTCTTACCGAAGCTCAGGGTGATTTTGATAATGCTGTGAAATTAATTCGTGAGCGTGGTCTTGCTATCGCTAACAAGCGTGCAGATAGAGAAGCTACCGAAGGTGCTTGTGTTACTAAAGTTAGTGCAGATGGTAAATTTGCAGTTGCTCTTACAATAAACTGTGAGACTGACTTTGTTGCTAAGAACGATGATTTCTTAGGTTTTGCTAACCAAATTGCTGATATCGCTATTGCAAACAAATGTGCTTCTATGGAAGATCTTATGGCTTGCGATTTCGAAGGCAAACCTCTTAACGAGCAGATTCTTGTTAAGTCGGGTGTTGTTGGTGAAAAACTTGATCTTTCTAAATACGAGACTTTAGTTGGTGAGTTTGTTGTTCCTTATATCCATAGTAACAATAAAATTGCTACTCTTGTTGCTATTAACAAAGTTGTTGACGCTCAAGTTGGACGTGATGTTGCTATGCAAATTGCTGCAATGAATCCTGTTTCACTTGATAAAGACGATGTTCCTGCCGAGATTATCGAGAGAGAACTAGAAATTGGTCGTCAGCAAGCTGCTAACGAAGGTAAACCAGAGGCTATGCTTGATAAAATTGCTCAAGGTAAATTAGGTAAATTCTTCAAAGAGTCTACTTTATTACAACAGGCTTTTATTAAAGATGGTAAAATGTCAGTTATTCAGTACTTACAAAGTGTTGATAAAGATCTTACTGCTACAGCTTTCAAGCGTTTTAGTTTAGGTGAATAATCTAAATTTATATATATAGAAAAAGCTCCATTTTTGTGGAGCTTTTTTTTTGTGATATATTTTTTTCGATTAGCTCCAGTTGAAGATAATCTCTGTTTTTATCTCTCTGCTGTTAATAGTCGACTGTGTAATTTTATAATTAACATTTTTACACTTTGCTAATTCTAATGCTCGTTGGCACCACCCTGCAATTCTGTATTCTATTAGAGGATTGATTTCTGAAAACTTAAGTAATTGCATTGTTACCTCTTTCTCATTAGTCTTTGCTACCAATACTTCGCTTGGGTTATAATATGTAGAAATTATTTTCGAGGCTTTTTTCATTAAATGAGCAGGCGAGGCAATTATTAGAAATACTTTATATATGCCACCTAATGCATAGTCGGCACTAAATCTACCTAATTCTAGTGCTCCTTCAATATTGTTATTATTATAGAAAAGTTCAGCAATTTTGTTTATTGGCACGGTGTAGCATTTGTAAGCATCGTACCATTTTGTCAAGTCAACAACGCCCGAAAAAATATTTTTTGTTTCGTTTGGTAAAGTGTTGAGCCATTGTTGATATTTCTCGGGAAATTTTTCTTTAACAAATGTTCTGGTGGTAATTATACCTGTACCTTTTACTTTCACCTGATTTATTTTCGTTTGTTTATATCAATAGAATAATCCAAATATATGATTTTTTTTTATGTTCCGGTTTTTTGTGTCTATTTTTGGAGCTGTTATAAATATCATTTAAAATAATGCCTAGTAATATGAAATATAGCCGTGTTCTTCTTAAGCTTAGTGGTGAATCTCTTATGGGAGACGACAATTATGGAATTAACAATAAAGTATTAGCCCAATATACTTCACAAATACAAGAGATAGCTAATCAGGGTGTTCAAGTAGCTATTGTTATTGGTGGTGGTAATATTTTCAGAGGTTTATCTGGTACTACAAAAGGTTTTGATAGAGTTAGAGGCGACCAAATGGGTATGTTGGCAACTGTTATTAATAGTTTAGCTCTTCAATCTTCGCTTGAAAGTGTTGGTTGTTCAACAGATGTTTTCACTGCTGTTAGAATGGAACCTGTAGGAAAATTATATTGTAAATTTGCCGCTGTTGAGTCTATGAAAAGTGGTAAAGTTGTTATTATTGCTGGCGGAACAGGAAACCCTTATTTTACTACAGATACTGCTTCGGCACTTCGTGCTATTGAATTGGAAGCCGATGCTTTGCTTAAAGGAACTCGTGTTGATGGTGTTTATGATTCTGATCCTGAGAAAAACCCAAATGCTATAAAATACGACAGAGTAAAATTCTCAGAGGCATACGATAAGAAATTGAAGATTATGGATCTAACAGCTTTTACTATGTGTCAGGAGAATGATATGCCTATAATTGTTTTCGATATGGATACTGTTGGGAACCTTAAAAAGTTAATATTAGGCGAAAAAATTGGTAGTGTTGTAGAAAATTAAATATATTTATTCGGTTATTATTTATTTTTGAAACTATAAACAGCTATTTGGTTAAGATTATAAACATATAAATTACCGACTGGGTGTTTAATTTGGGAAATTAAAAACTATTAAATTATGAATGAAGATATAGAGTTTATTTTTGAATCGACCGAAGAGCTTATGAATGGTTCGCTTGATCACCTTAATAAAGAATTATTGGGTATTAGAGCAGGAAAAGCTAATCCGCATATGGTTGATGGAGTTATGGTTGACTATTACGGATCTATGGCTCCCCTTAGTCAGGTTGCTAATATTAGTATCCCTGATGCTCGTACTATTGCTATTCAGCCTTGGGAAAAAGGTCTTATTGGTGCTATTGAAAAAGCTATTTTAGTTGCCAATATTGGTATTACTCCTATGAACAATGGTGAGGTTATTCGTCTTAGTGTTCCTCCATTGACAGAAGAACGTCGTAGAGACTTTGTTAAGAAAGTTCGTGGCGAGGGTGAGCATGCAAAAATTAGTATTCGTAATGCTCGTAAAGAGGCTATTGATTCGTTTAAGAAAATGCAAAAAGATGGTTTGTCTGAGGATTTAGCTAAAGATGCTGAAGCAAGAGTTCAAAAAATTACTGATGGATTTAATGCTAAAGTAGAAGTTATTCTTGTAAGAAAAGAAGAAGAGATAATGACTATTTAATAGTTGTTTTAATATATAAAAAGGGCTGAAATTTTTTTCAGCCCTTTTCTTTTTATGTTTTTATGTAAAGAAATCGAATACATTGCTTAATCCGCTTGTTGGGCGTTTATAAAATTCTGTATAAGTACATTTTGCGCATGTTACATACGAGAATTTTTCCGATTGAATATCTAGTATCTTGGTTAAGAATCCTCCTGTAGCTCGCATCTCGCCAACTTTATATTGACGGCTGCCACATTTTGGACAAGTGTAATTTAAACTATTCATAATTATATGTTTTGGTTTGTAATAAACTTAATGTCGTTAATAATATCTTTTACTGTTGATTTTGCTCCAGCTCCTGGTTCTGTTGCTTTTACAACAATTTCTTTTTGATTTTTGTCTTTAAAAACAATAATTTTTTCCGAACCTTTTATTGTGCCTAAATAGCTATTTGACTCTGTAAGACAAAGCGACACTAAGCATTTGTTATTTTTAAAAGATCCTGTGTACCTTACTTTCATGCCCTTTGACTTTGCTTGGGTAAATAGGTTTACGTATTTTTCGTTTTCCTCTTCAATTTCTTCGAAGAAATTGTTTAATGCTATGCCTTTTAGTTTATTAGGGAATAAGGGTTTTATCTCCACATCATCCATTTCTAATTTTGCACCAAGGAATCTGGCTACAATAAGTGCTTTTCGGCCTATGTCGGTACCCGAAAGATCGTCTCTAGGATCGGGTTCTGTAAATCCATTTTTGTGCGCTTCGAAAATAGCTTCCGAAAATAACATTCCTTGTTCCATCTTTTCGATAATAAAACCTATCGATCCGCTAAAGCATCCGCTAAATTCAGGAACAGTTTCAATGGTTAAATTATTACTTCTAATTGTTTGAAGAATTGGGATTCTTGTTCCTACTGTTGCGCTAGCTCCAATTTCAGGTGAGGTAAGATTTTTAAAATTAGACAGCTTTTGTACCAGTGGCTTTTTGTTGGCTAAAACAATCTTGCCACCCTTTTGCTTTATAAAAAGTAAAATATTTGCAGTTTGTTCCGAAGCACTAACATCTATGGCAACCACATTAGTAAAGTTTAATTTGCTAATTGTTTCTTTTATAATATCATTACTAATGATGTTTGTGCCTAGATTTGTTTTTGAAATAAAATTTTCAAGAGTCTCGGATTTTAAACCCTCATGTGATAGTATGTGAGTTTTACTATTGCTTATCAGGACAATGTTAACGGAGTTTGAGTAGCTTTTTATTATAGTGTTAACTAATTCTTTTCCTACATTTCCTGTACCCAGAATTATTAGGTCGATTTTATTGTTCATTTATAAAAGAGTGTAGTTATAAAAAAACCCAGTATAAAGATACTGGGTTTAAACTTTTAAGAAAGCAAAAATTATTTTACTTCTTCTGTAGTCTCTTCAGTAGCTTCAACAGCTTCAACAGCAACTTCAGTTGAATCAGTAGCCTCAACAACAACCTCTTCAGTTGGCTCAGCAACAACCTCAGTAGCTTCTACTGGAGCTTGCTCTTCTTTAGGAGCTTCTGCGTTATTACAAGCAGCAAATCCAACAGCTAAAAGAGCAACAGATAAAAATTTTACTAATTTCATAATGCGAAATTTTTAGGTTTAAGAATGTTAAAATATGGCGCAAGATACATGTTTTTTGTTCACAAAATCATTTTCGATGAATATTTATTTCAGGCTTTTAAAACATTGATTAAAAACCTTGTATAGGCACTGATTAGGGCGATAAATATACTGTATAGTGTAGCAAATATACTTGGTTATCTTCTCAATAATCTCTCTTCAATTATTCATTGTATACAAAACAAAAAACTGAAAATTGCATGTTTTGAATATTTATAATGTTTTTAAATTAACAGATAGTTGTTGTAAAGCAGTTTTATTACGTTGGATTACTACCTCAACCAAATACTTTTGTAACTTAATACTAAATCAAGATTACAACGAAAGAAAAAAGTAAATCTTATGAGCAAATTTATCACTTCTTCTATTGGTAAAAAGGTTGTAATGAGTCTGAGTGGGCTCTTTTTAATGACCTTTTTAATGGTTCACTTAACGGTGAATTGTTTTTTGTTTGCGGGTGCTGAAGCATTCAATACTGCCGCACATTTTATGGTTACCAACCCAATTATTAAGGTGGTTGAACCAATTTTAGCATTGGGTTTTGTTGTTCATATTGCTTGGTCAATTTGGATCACTATTCAAAACATGATGGCACGTCCTGTTCGTTACAACAAGACTAATCAAGGCAAAAACAGTTCGTTTGCATCAAGAAATATGTTTGTTCTTGGAGGCTTAGTGTTGACATTCCTTGCGCTTCACATTGCTAATTTCTACGTGAAAATTAAATTCACTCACGAAATTGGTGCTGTATCATACGCAGGTGTTGAAATGCACGATACTTACACTCTTGTTACAAGCTTATTTACTATTTGGTGGTACGATGTAATTTATGTTATTGGTGCAATTCTTTTAGGATATCACTTGTCGCACGGTTTTTGGTCGGCGTTCCAAACTATTGGTTTTAGCAACCAAATCTGGAGAAAACGTCTTACTGTAATTGGATACATCTTCGCATTAGTTATTGCTGGTGGATTCGCAATTATTCCAACGTACTTTTATTTTGTACAATAATCTGTAAAGAGTTATAAGTTATGACACAAAAAATAAATTCACATATTCCAGCAGGACCAATTAAGGATAAGTGGACCAATCATAAAGCTAACATTAATGTTGTTAGCCCTGCAAACAAGCGTAAATTAGATATTATTGTTGTTGGAACCGGTTTAGCAGGAGCTTCGGCTTCGGCATCGCTTTCGGAACTAGGATATAACGTAAAAAGTTTCTGTATTCAAGATAGTCCACGTCGTGCTCACTCTATTGCTGCACAGGGTGGTATTAATGCTTCAAAAAACTATCAGAACGATAACGATAGTGTTCACCGCTTATTTTACGATACAGTAAAAGGTGGCGATTACCGTGCTCGCGAAGCAAACGTTCATCGTTTGGCTGAGGTGTCGGGTAACATTATCGACCAGTGTGTTGCTCAAGGTGTTCCTTTTGCACGCGATTACGGCGGGTTGCTTGATAACCGCTCGTTTGGTGGTGTTCTTGTTTCGCGTACTTTTTATGCTCGCGGACAAACCGGTCAGCAGCTTTTGTTAGGTGCTTACAGTGCTTTAAACAGACAAATTGCCAAAGGTGGTGTTAAACAATATAACCGCCACGAAATGCTTGACGTTGTTGTTATCGACGGTAAAGCTCGTGGTATTATTACTCGTAACCTTGTTACTGGAGAGATTGAAAAACACAGTGCTCATGCTGTTGTTATTGCTTCGGGTGGTTACGGTAATGTTTTCTTCCTTTCTACTAATGCAATGAACAGTAACACTAGTTCGGCATGGCAGATTTACAAAAAGGGAGCAATGTTTGCAAACCCTTGTTTTACTCAAATTCACCCAACATGTATTCCTGTTCATGGTGAGCAACAGAGTAAACTTACCCTTATGAGTGAGTCGTTACGTAACGACGGTCGTATTTGGGTTCCTAAAAAAATGGAGGATGTTGAGAAACTTCGTAAGAAGCAGATCCGTCCACGCGATATTAAAGAAGAAGATAGAGATTACTATTTAGAGCGTCGTTACCCTGCTTATGGTAACCTTGTTCCTCGTGATGTTGCTTCGCGTGCTGCTAAAGAGCGTTGCGATGCAGGTTTCGGTGTTAACGAAACTGGTAAAGCTGTTTATCTTGACTTTGCTTCGGCTATCGATCGTTTAGGTAGAGACGTTATTGAAGAGCGTTATGGTAACCTTTTCCAAATGTACGAGAAGATTACCGACGATAATCCATACGAAACACCAATGCAAATTTATCCAGCTATTCACTACACTATGGGTGGTACTTGGGTTGATTACAATTTGATGACTACTGTTCCTGGATTATTCTCTTTAGGTGAGTCTAACTTCTCCGATCACGGTGCTAACCGCCTTGGTGCTTCGGCTCTTATGCAAGGTTTGGCCGATGGATATTTTATCCTTCCTTATACTATTGGTGATTATCTTTCAAACGAAATTCAAACACCACGTATCTCTACCGATCATCCTGAGTTTAACAAGGCTTACGAAACTGTTCGTGAGAAGATTACTAAACTTGTTAACAATGCAGGTAAGCGCTCGGTTGACTCTATTCACAAAGAGCTTGGTCATATTATGTGGGATAACGTAGGTATGGCTCGCGACGAGAAAGGTTTAACTGAGGCTATTGAGAAAATTAAGGCTCTTAAGAAAGAGTTCTGGAGCAATGTTAAAGTTCCTGGAACATCGGACGAGTTTAACCAAGAGCTTGAAAAAGCACTTCGTTTGGCCGACTTTATTGAACTTGGCGAGCTTATGGCACGCGATGCTCTTAACAGATCGGAATCGTGTGGAGGTCACTTCCGTGTTGAGTCTGCTACCGAAGAGGGTGAGGCTAAACGTAACGACGAAGAGTTTGCTTATGTTTCGGTTTGGGAACACGCTGGCGACGACAAAGAGCCTATCTTGAATAAAGAGCCTCTTGTTTTCGAAAACGTTGAGTTGAAACAAAGAAGTTATAAATAATTGAGATTTAATGGGAGAAGGCTTTATTGCCCGCTCCCTTAATATAAAATATTAAAACGAAGAAAAGATGAATCTTAAGTTAAAAGTATGGCGTCAGAAAAACGCTAAAGCAAAAGGTGGATTCGAAATTTATAATATTTCTAACATTTCTCCTGATACTTCGTTTTTGGAAATGTTAGACATTTTAAACGAACAACTTATAAACGAGGGTAAAGAACCTGTAGCTTTCGACCACGATTGTAGAGAGGGTATCTGTGGAATGTGTAGTCTGTTTATTAACGGACGTGCTCATGGACCAGACGACGATGTTACAACTTGTCAGCTTCACATGCGTAAGTTTAAAGATGGCGAAACTGTTACTATTGAGCCTTGGCGCTCGGCTGCTTTCCCTGTTATTAAAGATCTTGTTGTTGAGCGCGAAGCTTTCGAAAAGATTCAACAGGCTGGTGGTTATGTATCGGTAAATACTGGTGGTGTTCCTGATGGTAACGCTATAGCTATTCCTAAAGAGGACGCTGACGAGGCTATGGATGCTGCTGCTTGTATTGGTTGTGGTGCTTGTGTGGCTACTTGTAAAAACTCTTCGGCAATGCTTTTTGTTGCTGCTAAAGTTTCGCAATTTGCTAAACTACCTCAAGGTAAGCCAGAGGCTGCTCGTCGTGCTAAAGCAATGGTTGCTAAAATGGACGAACTTGGTTTTGGTGGTTGTACAAACACTGGTGCTTGCGAGGCCGAGTGTCCTAAAGGAATCTCTATTTCGCACATCGCTCGCCTAAACCGTGAGTATCTTGTTGCTAAATTGAAAGACTAATTTTAGTTAATATATAGTTTTAAAGGAGCGATTCGTTTGAGTCGCTCTTTTTTTATGTCCTCCGATTTATCAACCAAAAAACGTTTTCGTTCTTGAAAGAATTCATTTTTCGAACAAAAAATCGTTTTCGTTCTTGAAAGAATTCATTTTTTCAACCAAAAAATGATTTCGTTCTTGAAAGAATTTATGTTTTCAACAAAAAATCGTTTTCGTTCTCGAAAGAATTCATTTTTCGAACAAAAAAACGATTTCGTTCTCGAAAGAATTCATTTTTTCAACCAAAAAACGATTTCGTTCTCGGAAGAATTTATGTTTTCAACAAAAAAACGTTTTCGTTCTCGAAAGAATTCGATTTTTTGCATAAAATGCTATTTGTCTTTTCTGTTTTACTGGGTGATATTATTTTTCTACACAGTTTACATAGTTATTCGATAATGTAGATGAAATTCCGCAACGGTACCAGTTCCAGTTGGTGTTGTTTATTTGGGTTGCTTTGGTACTGTTTACCCCAAAATAACGGCTATAATTTTTGCGAGCAGTACTGTCGGAATCGATGTTTGATAATAACTTGGAGTAACCATCGGCACTTAAGTCGTTAATTGAATACGATTCAATAAAATTATATTCTTTTTGCCATGAGGCAATGTTTCCTTTGGTTATGTCTATATAGTAGGTAGTGTAATTGGTAAATTCCGCCTTCTGTACGTTGTAATCAACAATTTGAAAAGCTGGATTGTTTCCAAACACCGGGCTTATTGATGGTGAAATATGTATGTATGCTTTAGACAAATTTGTATTGTGTAGTTTAAAATCGTCCATGTGAGTGTGGCCAGTCATTGTTGTAAAAATTTGATTTGAATATTTCTCTAAAAGCTCAAGATACAGTTTGTTGTAGTTTTGTTTCCAGTATAAAAAAGGAGTAACAGAGGTTAGGTTTTTGTTGTCGTCAATAGTTTTATAAACATTAACGCCAGCAGGAATGTGAGTAATTATCCACACTTTTTCGTTTTTTGCTTTGCTGTCTACAAGTTGCTCTTCTAACCAAGCAAATTGTAAATTAGCAATACTGTCTTGAATGTTTTTATCTGTCTTACAGTCGCAATTCCACGAATAGTCATCAGAATCATATTTTGTAGATAAGTAAATTGAGTTAAACGATATTATTTTGTGAGCAGTGTTGTTTGGATTAGTTACACAGTAGTAGCCATGCTGTTTAAGGTTATTTGCCTCGGTATCGGAGAGGCTTCCGTGTAAGATGGGTAAATAAAGATTGCTGAAATCTTCTAAAAACTTGCCGTTATTTTGCAAATGATAGTCGCCACAATAAGAGTCGTTATTACCAAAAGTTGGTATAATAAGGGTGTTTGGGAATCGGGCTTGAACTCTACTAGTAACAAACGAAATAGTTTTTAGCAGAAATTTATGCATGCTTTGGTAGTTGTGGTTATTAGTCTGTTTTGCATATATCTCGCCAAAATCGTGACATATAAAATCGCCTGTCATAATTAAGAAATCGGGCTTTTTTAATTGCTTTTGCATAGCATCGAGCGCGGTTTCTAATAGGTAATAATTTGTCTCTTGATCGTATTGACTAATGTTTTGTGTTTGAGTAGAGCTAAAAATGCTATCCCATTTCTCAACATTGTACTTGTTTAAACTGTAAACCAATGTTGTGTCGTAAAATGGGTTAAAGTGAATGTCGGTGAAATTAATAAATTTTGATTCTGACGTTTTGTTTGTCTCTTGTTTGTTAACCGAACAGCTTAATGTAATAATGGCTATAAGAGCTATTATTGGGGTTACTGTTTTAAACGAGTGTCTCATAAAATATTTTTTTAGGTGTGTAATTACATAAAGCTAAAATAATTTTACGAGAAATCAATGTAAGGTTTTGAGTTATAAACATTAGAGAATAAAAAAGCTGCCTTTGTTAACAAAGACAGCTTTTAATATATGCAGTTGAAACCCTCACCTAGGGTTTTACTTCACTTGTCGAATCTGTTTAAAGCCAATACCGAGAGCTTTTTGGAAAAATCCAATTTGTTTTTTCTCTTTTGGAGTAACAAAACAAAGCGAAACGCCTTCTTTGCCAGCACGAGCAGTTCTACCACTACGGTGAGTGTAATACTCTTCTTTGTCGGGCAATTGGTAATGCACCACAAACGAAAGTCCTTCAATATCTATACCGCGAGCAGCAATATCGGTAGCAATAAGTACCTGTAGATTTTTGTTTTTAAAGGCACGCATAACCTTGTCGCGCTCTTTTTGTAGCATGTCGCCCTGAATAGCATCGGCAGGAATATTTTTAGCAATAAGCTGTTTTGCTAATGTTTGAGCAGCAACCTTTGTTTTGCAGAATACCATTCCGCGGTTATCGCCTTCCGATTTTAAAAACTGAATAAGAGCAAATAGCTTGTCGTTTTCTTCAACAAGAATATACTGATGTTCAATTTTTTTATTCACAACATTACGTCCGCTAACCTCAATTTTCTGAGCATTTGGCGACATGTGCTTATCAATAATCTGCTTTATTCCATTAGGAATAGTAGCCGAGAAAAGCCATCTGTTTTGCGCCGAAGAACAGAAGCTAAGAATCTGATCGAGCTCTTTTTTGAATCCCATGCTAAGCATCTCGTCGGCTTCGTCGAGAACAATTGTTTTAACAGCCGAAAGGTCGATAGCTTTTTTATTCACTAAGTCGATTAATCGACCTGGTGTTGCAACAATAATGTGCGTAGGACGACGAAGAGCAGCCATCTGACGATCGATAGGAGCGCCACCGTATACAGCTTCGGTAAATATTTTGTCGGAATATTTTGTGTATTTAAAAAGTTGCTTGGCCACCTGTTGTCCAAGTTCGCGTGTTGGACAAAGAATAAGTGCCTGAACAGCATTTTTCTTTGGGTTTATTTTATGTAGCAATGGTAGTCCGTATGCTGCAGTTTTACCAGTTCCTGTTTGCGCCTGCCCAACAAGATCGGTGTTTGTTTTTAATAATAGTGGAATAACCTGACTTTGAATATCAGTAGGGACAAATATTTTCATATCATCAAGCCCCTTCACAAAATCTCTTCCTACTCCTAAATCCTTGAAATTTTCCAAAATAGTATTTTTTAATTTGGCGCAAAGGTACTTATTATATTTAAGATATATGATTTAGCAAATATGATGAACCATGTTAATACCTAAATAAGGTTGATTACTTTAACTTTCAACTTTTTATTATTCAAATAACTAATAACAAAAGACTAATAACTGCTTATTACAGCGGTTGTTTCGTTGTGTTGGTCAAATAATAAAAATTATACCAACAATTAGCCTACCTTTGCTAGCTTATATATATTTTATGACATTTAAAGATTTAGAAATTATTGAGCCAATCCTTAAGGCTATCGAAGTTAAAGGATATACTCACCCCTCTCCAATACAGGAACAGTCTATTCCAATTTTGTTACGTAAGAAAGATTTACTTGGATGTGCCCAAACAGGTACAGGTAAAACAGCAGCTTTTGCAATTCCAATTCTTCAGCATTTACATTTAGAGAAGACAAATAGCCGCGATGGTCGAAAAATAAAGGCTTTAGTAATAACACCAACACGTGAGTTGGCAATACAAATAGCCGATAATTTTACCGAGTATGGTAAATTTACTGATATTAAGAACACCGTAATTTTTGGAGGTGTTAAACAAGGTGCTCAAACCGAAGAGCTGCGCAAAGGTGTCGATATTTTAATTGCTACCCCTGGTCGTTTACTCGATCTTATTAATCAGCGAATAATTTCGCTTAACGATATTAAATATTTTGTGTTAGACGAGGCCGATAGAATGCTTGATATGGGCTTTATACACGATATTCGTCGAGTAATAGAGATTTTGCCATTGCGTCGTCAGTCGTTGTTTTTTTCGGCTACAATGCCACCAGCAATTGTTAAGCTGTCGGAGAAAATTTTAGGTAAGCCCGAGAGTGTAATAATTAAGCCAAAGCAAACAACAGCCGAAAAGGTTGAGCAAGCTGTTTATTTTGTTGGAAAAAAGAGTAAGCCAAAGTTGCTTGTTCATTTAATAAAAGATAAGAGCGCAGATTCGGTTTTAGTTTTCTCGCGTACAAAGCACGGAGCAAATAAAATTGTTAAAGAACTAGCTAAGGCTGGTATAGAATCAAATGCCATTCATGGTAATAAATCGCAGGCAGCACGACAGTTGGCGCTTGGTAATTTTAAAAGTGGTAAAACAAATGTTTTGGTTGCTACCGATATTGCTGCTCGTGGTATCGATGTTGAAGATTTGGCGTTGGTAATAAATTACGACTTACCAAATATTCCCGAAACCTATGTTCACCGTATTGGTAGAACAGGACGTGCAAAGGCTAGTGGTATAGCGTTGTCGTTTTGCGATGTCGAGGAGCGAGCTTATTTAAAAGATATTCAGAAAACCATAAACCAGCAGATTCCGGTAATTACTGGTCATCCTTTTATTGACAACTACGTTGAAGAGACTCTTGATGCTGAGACTCCGGCCAAAAAGCCAGCACCTAGAAATAGTAACAGACCAGCTGCAGCTCAGCAACAGCGTCGCAAGCCCAATTCAAATAAGGTTCGCACATCCAGAAATGGTGATATTGTTAGTGCAAGGCGTTCGGTAAAGCCTACCGGCGATAAGCCACGAGCTTCGTTTAACAGAAATGATGAAAACGGCAGAACAGCAAAGTACAATTCAGACCGACCACAAACAACAGCTTCTGTAAGTAAGGAGAGTGCCGATGCAGCTCCAAAACGTAAGAAGCCCGATTCGGAACGATTTAGAACGTTTTTTGGCGATGGCGAAAATGGAGGGAATAACACACCACGCCGCAGAAGAGTGCAGCGTAATTAAAAAAAATACTTTTTTGTAGAGACACTTTAATAGGGTGTCTTTATTTATGTAACAATAAATTATAAATCATGGAAAACCAAAAACTTGATGGCCGTAAACGAGGCAATATAGAGATAGGAGCCGAGGTTGAAATTGTTCAAAAACACCATCAGCGCACTGGCGAATTAACCGAAGGTTTTGTGAAACGTATTCTTACAAAATCGCCAAATCATCCGCATGGTATTAAAGTAATGCTCGAGACCGGAGAAGTTGGTAGAGTTAAGAGTGTTATAGTTGAGGAACTGTAATACATAACATGGCGAAATAGCGATGTGGTAATTTCTGATAATTTTTTTTATCTGAATTTATATATCGCTATTCTGCTTTTTATAACGGCTGTTTGAATTTTTGGAAAAGTCAACTATTTGATTATCTTTGTATTTCTGAGTTAATAAACAAAGATAATTATGATTACAACAAAAATGTACACCCCTGCAAACAAGCCTAGTGAGCAGGAAAAAGAAGAATTAGCAGAGTTTTTATTCCAACATTTAGAGCAGTTCGGCGATCCAAAGCCAGATATCGAAAAATGTATCGATTATGCAATGAAAGAGACTCCTACATTTGGAGGATTTATTATTAAAGCCACACAAGACAACCAAATTGTTGGTTCGGTAATTGTTAACCAAACAGGAATGAAAGACTACATTCCGGAAAACATATTAGTTTACATAGCAACACACAAAGATATTAGAGGAAAAGGTGTTGGTAAATTGCTTATGCAAGAGGCTATAAAAAATACCGAAGGCAGCATTGCTCTTCATGTAGAACCCGATAATCCAGCTCGTTTTCTGTACGATAAAGTAGGATTTTCGAGTAAATACGTTGAGATGAGATTAAAAAAATAAAAACTAATTATGGCATTTATTACATTAGATACAAACAAACTAAAATCAAACTTTAACTTTTTAAATAATCTTTTCAAACAAAACAATATTCAATGGAGTATTGTTTCCAAAATACTCTGTGGAAACAGAGAGTACCTTCAGGAATTAATTAATTTGGGTGTTCGACAAATTTGCGACTCAAGGGTTGATAACTTAAAAATGATAAAGTCTATTGATCCAACAATAGAGACAATTTTTATCAGACCTCCCGCACAACACTCAATTAGCAATATTATTAAATACGCCGATATTTCGTTAAATACCGAAATAGATACTATTCAGCTTCTATCCGAAGAGGCTCAGAAACAAAACAAGAAGCATAAAATTATTATTATGGTTGAGCTTGGTGAGCTTCGCGAAGGGATTATGCGCGAAGATCTTATTGAGTTTTATGCAAATGTTTTTAAACTAAAAAATATTGAAGTTGTTGGAATTGGTTCTAACTTTTCGTGTTTGTATGGAGTTTTACCAACACACGATAAGTTAATTCAGTTGAGTCTTTACGAACAGCTTATTGAGGCTAAATTCAATCGTCAGATACCTTATGTTTCGGGTGGGTCGTCGGTTGTTATTCCATTAGTTTTTCAAGGTCAGATGCCTCAAGGAATAAACCATTTTAGAGTAGGCGAAACATTGTTTTTAGGAACCGATGTTTACAACGATTCTACTATACCCGAAATGCATTCGGATGTATTTAGATTATATTCAACAATTATTGAATTAATTGAAAAGCCCGTTGTGCCTAGTGGCGAGATGGGAACTAATGTCGATGGCCATTCTTTCGATTTTGACGAAAATATGATTGGCGAGACAAGTTATAGAGCAATTATCGACTTAGGTTTACTTGATGTTGACGAGAAACATATTGAGCCAGTAGATAAAAATATTTCGTTTGTTGGTGCTAGCTCCGATATGATTGTTATTGACCTTGGCGATAACGATAAAAACTATAAAGTGGGCGATGAGCTAGAGTTTACTTTAGATTATATGGGTGTTTTAAGAGTTATAAACTCAAAATATATTAGCAAAAAAATTAAACGTTAATTAACAAAGTATAATTGTTAAATTAGTTGCCGGCAATTGTCTGCAACTTTTTTTTGTAAATAATTCTGTTTGCAATTATTGTTATTCTATAAGTGAGATTAGTTTAATAAAGAGCCTGTTGAATATTAGAAATAGTGTATATGTTTTTTTACTTAGTTAGTAACTATATGTTTCGTTCCTCATTAAACAGGTAAAACAGTCTGCTCGTCAAGTGGTCTGTAGGTCGCTCACTAAAAATACTATCTTTGCCCCCTTTTATATAAAACGGTATTAATGATTAGTATTTTCCGAAACTTTACGAATAATCCAAAGAACGATATTTTATCGGGTTTAACAGTAGCCTTGGCCTTAGTTCCCGAAGCGGTAGCATTTGCCTTTGTAGCAGGTATCGACCCTTTGGTGGGCTTGTATGGTGCCTTTATGATGGGTCTTGTAACAGCAATGTTTGGTGGTCGTCCAGGAATGATTTCTGGAGCAACAGGAGCAATGGCAATTGTTATGGTTCATCTTATTCAGCAAGGAAATAGTGTTGGAATGGCTCTCGATAATCCTATCGAAAATCTTGGTTCGCAATGGCTGTTTATTGCTCTGCTTTTTGTTGGAGCAATACAGATTATGGCAGGAGTTTTTAAGCTAGGAAAATTTGTCCGTCTTATTCCTCACTCGGTAATGATGGGTTTTGTAAATGGTTTGGCAATAGTAATTTTTATTGCCCAGCTAGGTATGTTTAAAGAAAACATAAACGGCACTAAAGAGTGGATATCGGGTAGTAATTTATGGATTATGATTGTGTTAACCGCATTAACAATGGCCATAATGTTTGTTCTATCTAAAATAACAAAAAAAATACCTGCGGCACTTACTGCTATAGTTGTTATTGCATGTATAACAATTTTTGGAGGTATCGACGTTAGCACTGTAGGATCGTTTATTCGTAATGGTGGTGGTGCAGGACTCGAAGGATCGTTACCGTCGTTTCAGTTTCAGATATTTGGTTTATTAGATACCCTTGCAGGACACTGGGGGCTTATTATATCGACTGCCTTTTTACTTGCTGCTGTTGGATTAATTGAGTCGCTTATGACTCTAAATCTTATCGACGAGATGACTGACACACGTGGTAGTGGAAATCGCGAATGTGTGGCTCAAGGAAGTGCTAATATTCTTAATGGCCTTTTCGGTGGTATGGGTGGTTGTGCCATGATTGGACAATCTATTATTAATGTTAACTCGGGCGGACGTGGCCGATTGTCGGGCATTGTAGCGGCTATTGCTCTTTTGTGTTTTGTGCTTTTTGGTGCTCCTCTTATTGAGCAAATACCTATTGCGGCTCTTGTTGGAGTTATGTTTATGGTTGTGGTGGGTACTTTTGCATGGAGTAGTTTCCGTATTATAAATAAAATTCCTCTTCCCGATGCTTTTGTTCTTATTGCTGTTTCGGCAATAACTGTGTGGAAAGATCTTGCTGTTGCTGTTATTGCTGGGGTAATAATGTCGGCATTGGTTTTTGCATGGAAGAGTGCCACAATGATTCGTGCCCGAAAACGCATTAAGCACGACGGAACAAAGGTTTACGAAATATGGGGGCCTCTGTTTTTTGGTTCGGTTCAGAATTTCAACTCTAAATTCGATGCTACTAACGATCCAGCAAAAGTAGAGATCGATTTTATTGAATCGAAAGTTAGCGACCATTCGGGTATTGAGGCAATTGATAGTCTTGCAAAAAAATATCTTAGTTTAGGAAAACAGCTGAAGTTAACTCATCTTAGTCCCGAGTGTAAAACGCTTTTGTTAAAAGCTGATCCAAATTTCGATAAAATAATTGAGTCGTCAATAGACGATCCTAGATACTACGTGGTTACTAATACTGTTGATAAAGAAATATAATATATATCTAAATCAATCATACTATCCATTTTCTAAAAGCTAATAACTAAAGACTAACAACTAAATAGTATCTTGCACCCCGAAAATAAATTTAGATGGAAGATTCTCAACTAACAAGAGTTAACAAATATTTGAGCGAGGTAGGGTTTTGCTCGCGTCGTGCTGCCGATAAGCTTATAGAAGAGGGCAGAGTAACCATAAACGGCAAAAAGCCCGAGATGGGTACAAAAGTAGCCCCTGGCGATGTTGTTAAGGTGAACGGAAAACTTATAAGCGAGCCTAAAGAAAAACCTGTATACATTGCCTTTAATAAACCTGTTGGCATTGTTTGTACTACCGACAACAAACGAGAGAAAAATAATATTATCGATTTTATCAATTATCCTACTCGTATTTTTCCTATTGGTAGGTTAGATAAGCCTAGCGAAGGTCTCATATTTCTTACCAACGATGGCGATATTGTTAATAAAATTTTGCGTGCCCGAAATAATCACGAGAAAGAATATATTGTTACTGTAAACAAGCCTATTAATAAAAAATTTATTGCCGACATGAGCAATGGAGTACCTATTTTAGATACCGTTACTCGTAAATGTAGGGTTGAGCAAATAAGTAGATTCCGCTTTAAGATAATATTAACACAAGGCTTAAACCGCCAAATTCGCCGTATGTGCGAATATTTTCGCTACGAGGTTACCGAACTTAAGCGAGTGAGAATAATGAATATATCGCTCGACGTGCCTGTAGGTAGGTGGCGATACTTAACAGCCAAAGAACTTAGGCAGCTTAATAGCCTTGTGGCTGATTCGTCTAAAACATACGACGATATAGAGTAGTAATACAGAAAACGAAGTTATGTAAATAGCTTCGTTTTTTTTTGTAAAATATTTTTTATGTAAGCGATTGAGCTGGTTTTGTAATATCTTCTTTGCGTCGGTTGTGTTCTCTGGTTATATAATTGCAATATATATGTGTAGGAGTTTTTTTTACTGAATAATAGTAAAAGAATACTCCATTATATTGGTTTTTTAGTTTCGTTTAGGGGATTTAAAATTTTCTTCGGGGAGGTTTTAAATTTTCATCCTTATGAAGCTGAAATTTCTCCCTTATGAAAAAATATTTTCTCCCTTATGAAAATAAATTTTC
>JAFGOQ010000172.1 GCA_016926405.1 Bacteroidales bacterium | reverse complement strand
AGTGGGAAATACTGGATTCGAACCAGTGACCCCCTGCTTGTAAGGCAGGTGCTCTGAACCAACTGAGCTAATCTCCCGATATATCGATTTAAAAACTAGAGTGGGAAATACTGGATTCGAACCAGTGACCCCCTGCTTGTAAGGCAGGTGCTCTGAACCAACTGAGCTAATCTCCCGATATATCGTTTCAAAAAATAAGAGTGGGAAATACTGGATTCGAACCAGTGACCCCCTGCTTGTAAGGCAGGTGCTCTGAACCAACTGAGCTAATCTCCCTTATTTTTTGATCTCTTTTAAACTTTTGTAAAGAACGTCGTTTCTTGTTTAAAGCGATGCAAATGTATCGCACTTTTTTGATTATCCAAAATTTTTGAAGAGATTTTTTTGTCTGTTATACGACTTCTGCAACAACAAAAGTGCTACCGCCGATGAAAATCAAATCATTATCGGCTGCATTTTTTTTTGCATTTTTTTTCGCTTCTTCAACCGATTTGTAGATTTTTCCTTGCAAACCTATGTTTATTGCCTTTTCGGCAAGTTCTGACGCAGGCATTGCTCGAGGAATTTTTGCATTTGTAAAGTAATATTCGGCATCTTTGGGTAACATTTTTAATACCGTTTCGATGTCTTTATCGTTTACCATACCTAAAACAAAATGCAGTTTGTTGTATTTTGTCTGTTTTAGTTGTTCTAAAATGTAGTTTATTCCTTCGGTATTATGACCAGTATCGCAAATTGTAAGAGGATTTGTGTCTAAAATTTGCCATCGGCCTAATAAGCCTGTATTAGTAACAACATTTTTTAAGCCTTGGTAAATGTTGTTTTTTGTGATTTTGAATTCCTCTTTAACTAAATCGATACCCGACAAAACTGTTAATATATTTTTTTGTTGATAAAGACCTAAAAGTTCTAAATCGTATATATCCGATTGATTGTTATTATTGTTAATAACTTCTATAGCTTGATGTCTCTCTTTGTTTTGAAATCCAGAAACCGAATAATTTGAATCGGCATAAGTGATAGAAGTGCCAATTTCTTCTGCTTTTTTGTCGAAAACCGTTGCCGACTCTTTGTGCCATTCGCCAATAACCACCGGGACGTTTGGTTTAATTATACCCGCTTTTTCGCCAGCAACTAAAGCTATAGTATCTCCTAGGAATTGTGTGTGATCTAATCCAATATTCGTAATAACCGAAAGTTTGGGTGTAATAATATTTGTAGAGTCGAGTCTTCCACCCATTCCTGTTTCAATAATGGCTATGTCAACATTACAATTGGCAAAGTACTCAAAAGCCATAGCCACAGTCATTTCAAAAAACGATGGCTTAAGCTTGTCAATTATATGTTGATGATTTTCAACAAAATCAATAACGTTTTTTTCTGGAATCATCTTTCCATCAACTTTTATTCTCTCTCTAAAATCTCTAAGATGAGGCGATGTATAAAGTCCAGTTTTGTATCCTGCTTCCTGAAAAATTGAGGCAATCATGTGCGATACAGATCCTTTTCCGTTGGTGCCAGCTATATGAATTGTTTTGTATTGTTTATGTGGGCTTTCGAAATAGTTGTCAAAAGCAATAGTGTTGTCTAAGTTTGCTTTATATGCCGATTTCCCTTCGCGTTGATACATCGGTAGCTGACTAAATAGATAGTCAAGAGTTTGTTGATAGCTTCTCATTTTGTATTTATTTATAGTTGCAAAAATAGTATTAAACAATTACACTAGGTTAAAAAATTACAATTTCATAATGTTTTATAGAGTGCAATAGCAGTAAAAAAGTATTATCTTATAGCTGAACATAAAACCAAAAAAGATGGCTAAAAAAACTTTTGTACTCGACACTAATGTAATTCTTCACGATTTCAATTGTATCCACAATTTTGATGATAACGATATTGTAATTCCAATAGTTGTTTTAGAAGAGTTAGACGACTTTAAAAAAGGTAACGATTTAATAAATTTACATGCTCGTGAATTTGCTCGTCAGTTAGATAAAATAAGTGGCGATAGTCTTTTTAATGGAGGAGTATCGCTTGGCAAAAATAAGGGTAAGCTAAGAATAGAGATAAATACTATCTTCTCCGAAAAGATGAAAACAGCTTTTCCTCGATCGACTCCTGATCATAGAATTTTAGCTATTGCCGATAGATTACTCGATGAAGAGAAAATTCCCAACGTTATTCTTGTATCGAAGGATATAAACCTACGTATGAAGGCTAAGTCGATGGGAGTGATGGCCGAAGATTATAAGAGTGATAATGTTGAAGATTTAGATACTCTTAACAAAGAGGTGTTAATTGTTGAAAATGTTGATCCTAAAATAATAGATCAGTTATACCATTCGTCGGCTCCCATTAGTAGCGATTTTCTTGAGGGTAAGGTTGTGGGTAACGATTTTATTATTGTTAAAGGAAATGGATCGTCGGCTTTGACTTTTGTTGATGCTGCAACAAAAACATGTAGACGTGTTGATAAAACAAAAGCTTATGGAATAGAACCCAAAAATGCCGAGCAGGCTTTTTCGTTGGATGCTCTTCTTAATCCAAATATCCCGCTTGTTTCTTTAACAGGAAAAGCTGGAACAGGGAAAACGTTGCTTGCTTTGGCGGCTGCACTTCAGCAGGAAAGACATTTTGAACAAATTTATTTGGCCCGACCAATTGTTCCTTTGTCAAATAAAGATATTGGTTTTTTACCTGGCGATGTAAATGAGAAAATAGCCCCTTATACATTGCCTTTATTCGATAATTTAGCAGTAATTAAGCATAAGTTTAATCCGCAATCGTCTGAGTATAGACGTATTGAAGAGTTGTCTAAACAAGAGAAACTTGTTATTGCTCCGTTGGCATTTATTAGAGGACGAAGTTTGTCGAATACTTTTTTTATTATTGATGAGGCACAAAATCTTACTCCGCACGAAATAAAAACCATTATTACTAGAGCAGGCGAGGGGACAAAAATTGTATTTACTGGCGATATTCATCAGATTGATCATCCGTATTTGAATTTAAAATCGAATGGATTGTCTTATCTTAACGACCGAATGAAGGAGCAGGAGATTTTTGCTCATGTTAATTTGGTTAAGGGCGAAAGAAGTGCCTTGGCAGAACTGGCCAGTAATGTATTGTAAAATAACTTTTGTAAGAGACTCTTGTTAATGTCGAGTCTCTTATTTTTAATTATATAGAGTATTTATGGATAAAGTTTTAATTGTAGGAAGACATGGTATGGCTCCTTTTTTGGCCGACGAAATTAGAGATATTGACAGAACTCTTAATGAGGATGGTATTTTGGAGACTTATGATATGGCCGAATTGATTAAGAAGAAAAAAATATCTCCTGATAAAATAATAACAAGTCAGGCTGTTAGAGCTATTCATACATCGCAAATATATCAAAGAGTTTTTAAGCTCGACTTCTCGCAAATAGAGATGGTTGAAGATGTTTATTCAAACGATGTTAAGCAACTGCTTTCGTTAATTCACAGTCAGCCAAACGAAATTGATACATTAATGATAGTAGGTCATAATCCTGCAATTTCGCATGTTTCGTATCATTTTGCTCAGTTACCCGAAGTGCAGATGGATCCATCGGGTGTGACAATAATAAAGTTTGATGTTGATAGGTGGGACTCTATTGATATTGGCCTTATGAAACAGGCAAAGCATTATTGCCCAGAATACGATTTGTAATTAGTACAATGTTTTTATTGTTGTAGCCAAGATTAACTTGGCTATTTTTTTTTGCTATGTCAAAAGACATAATTAAAAAACAATCACATTTTGTACTTTCGTCAGTTAAACAAAAGGAATATTAAAATGTCTACTTGTTTATAAAAATAAAACAATCATTAAAGTAAATAAGGAATGAAGAAAATTGGATTAATTGTTTGTGCCCTAATGTTATCTTTTTGGGTTTCGGCACAGCAGAGTTCGCAATGGATTCGTTATGCGTCAATTTCGCCCGACGGACAAAAAATTGCTTTCGCTTTTAAGGGCGACGTGTATGTTGTTTCGGCAACGGGTGGCGAGGCTAAAGCAATAACTTATCACGAGGCTCACGATTTTATGCCTGTGTGGAGTAACGACGGCAGCAAAATTGCTTTTGCTTCTGATAGAAATGGAAATTTCGATGTTTTTGTTGTTAGTGCTAATGGAGGTCAGCCAACTCGTCTTACATATCACTCTGGTGATGAGTATCCTTATACCTTTACTGCCGACGATAATAATGTAGTATTTGGTGGTCACCGTATGGACGATGTTAACCACCGTCAGTATCCAACAGGATCGCAACCAGAAGTGTACACTGTATCTGTTAATGGAGGTAGTGTTAATCAGCTTTGGACAATTCCTGCCGAGGATATTAAGATTAGCAAAGATGGTAATACATATATTTATCACGATAAAAAAGGTGGTGAAGATACTTTCCGTAAGCACCATACTTCGGCTATTACTCGTGATATTTGGGTTTACAACAAAGCTAACGATACTCACACAATGATTTCGTCGTTTAATGGCGAAGACAGATCGCCAGTTTTTTCTACTGACGAAAAAAGTATCTATTATCTTTCGGAAGAGGGTGGTTCATTCAACGTGTTTACTATGAACCTTGAAAACTATTCGCAAAAAAGTCAGATAACTAATTTTACTACCGACCCTGTTCGTTATTTGAGTATTGCCAATAATGGTACTCTTTGTTTTACTCAAAATGGCGATTTGTATACAATGGCAGCAAATCAGGAGCCTGTTAAAATTAATGTTACTGTTACAACTGGTGATAAGAGTAACGATAAGCTTGTTATGAGTATTAGTGGCGAGATTAGCGAAATGGCTGTATCGCCTGATGGTAAAGAGGTTGCTTATATTGTTCGTGGAGAAGTTTTTGCCTCGTCGGTAGAGGGTAGTTTTACTAAGCGCATAACAAACACACCTGGACAGGAGCGTTTTGTTAGTTTCTCGACAGATGGAAAATCGATAATGTATGCTGCCGAGCGCAATGGTAAATGGGGTGTTTATAAAACAGAAAAAACGCGTAAAGAGGAGCCTTATTTTTATGCTTCAACACTATTAAAAGAGGAGGCCGTTATTGTTAACGACAACGATAACTATCAACCAAAAATGTCGCCTGATGGTAAAGAAATTGCCTTTATAGAGAATAAGCGCGATCTGAAAATATTAAATATTAAGAGCAAAGAAACTCGTACTTTATTAACAGGTAAAGAACTTGTTTATATGCGCGATGGTGACCAGTATTTTAATTGGAGCCCAGATAGTAAATGGATTTTAGCCGAATACTCGCCTGTAATGGCAAATACCGAGGCTGTTTTGCTTGACGCACAAGGTAAAAAGCCAATGGTTAACCTTACAGAAAGTGGTTATGGCGATTACTCTCCAGTTTTTGCTGCCGACGGAAAGCAAATTGTTTGGTTTAGCGATAGAAACGGATTGCGTAGTCACGCAAACAGTGGTTCGCGTCAGCTTGATGTTTATACTATGTTTTTAACTCAGGATGCTTGGGATAAACATAATATGAGCAAAGACGAGTATGCTCTTATGAAAGAGTTGAAAAAGAAAAACGAGAAGAAAGAGGATAAAAAAGACGACGATAAAAAGTCGAAGAAAAAGAAAAAAGAGGATAAGGCAGAAAAGAAAGACTCTACAATTAAAATAGAGTGGGATGGTCTTCGCGATCGTAAAGATCGTCTTACTATTCACTCGTCGAGCATGAGCGATGCTTTGCTTTCTAAGGACGGTGAGACTCTTTATTATTTAACTCGTTTCGAAAAGCGAATTAATCTTTGGACAACAAAAGTTCGTACTGGCGAAACTAAATTAGCTCTTAAACTAGGTGCTCGTTCGGCTAGTATGGTTTGGGATAAAGCTCAAGAAAATATCTTTTTGTTGTCAAACGGAAGCATTAGTAAAATTGCTGCAAAAGGTTTAGATAAAGAGTCGGTATCAACAAGTGGAACAATGGTTGTTGACCTTGCTGCCGAGCGTTTAAATATGTTTGAGCATGTTTGGAAAAAAACAAAATCGATGTTCTATGAGCACACTTTCCATGGTATCGATTGGGATAGAATGGGCGATAATTATCGTGCAAAACTACCTTCAATAAATAACGATTTCGACTTTACCGAACTTCTTTCGGAAATGCTAGGCGAACTTAATGTTTCGCACTGTGGTGCTCGTTACAGAGGTGGCAATAGCGATGGCGATAGAACAGCTTCGCTTGGTATATTCTACGACTTTAAATACAATGGTAATGGAATAAAAATTACCGAAGTTATTAAGGGTGGACCACTTGATAAGAATAACTTGAATGTAAAAGCAGGTATGATTATTGAGCAAATAAATGGTGTTGATATTACTAATGATACCGATTTTGCAATGCACTTAAATCGTATTTCTGGTAAGTTTACATCGCTTAAAGTTTTTGATCCAGCAACAAAGAAATCGCAAATTATTACTGTTAAGCCAATATCGTTAGGAGCAGAAAATGGTCTTCTTTACGAGCGTTGGGTACGTGCTAACGAAGACGAGGTAGAGCGTTTAAGTAATGGTAAACTAGGTTATATCCACCTTCCTGGAATGAATGACGGACGTTATCGTAATGCATACGAAAATGTTATGGGTAGATATCACGACCGCGAAGGTATTATTGTTGATACTCGTTTTAATGGTGGTGGCGACCTTGTTGCCGATCTTGCTATGTTCTTTACTGGCGAAAAGTTCCTTACTTATGCTGTTGAAACACGTGCAGTTGGTTACGAGCCTGGATATCGTTGGACTAAGCCTACAGTGGCTATGGCTAATGAGTCGAACTATAGCGATGGATCGTGTTTTGCTTGTGCTTATACAGAGCTAAATATTGGTAAACTTGTTGGTATGCCTGTTCCTGGTACTTGTTCGTTTGCCGGATGGGAAATGTTACAAAATGGTACTGTTCTTTGGGGATCGGTTCCGGTAAGTGCTAAAAATAGTAAAGGCGAGTGGATGGAAAATAACCAAACAGAGCCTGATGTTAAAGTGAAAAATATGCCTGGTAAAATTGATAAGGGTATCGATCAGCAGTTAGAAACAGCCGTTCTTGAACTACAGAAGTTGGTTAAATAGAGCTGTGTAATTATATTTAAAAAAGGCCGTTGCATTAAGTTGTAGCGGCCTTTTGTTTTATTAATAATTATCATAGGTATAGAGCTTAGGGAAAGGGATATAATGATTATACCCTTGGGTATGGAGCTTAGGGAGAGGGGTATAATGATTATACCCTTGGGTATGAAGCTTGGGGAGAGGGGTATTATGATTATGTCCTTGGGTATGAAGCTTGGGGGAAGGGGTATTATGATTATATCTTTGGGTATGATGCTTTGTGTATAATGATTAATATCTTGTTTTCGCCGATAAATAATTATTGTTTACCGATTTTGGTTACTAAAAGCTTTCAATACAAACTACTTTAGCATTATACTTAAAACCCGATAATATGGAGAAACAACATCACAAAAAAAGCTTTATAGGATTTATCTTTATAATAGCAGGTCTGTTAATTATTTTTCAACAGACAGAATTAATACCTTGGGAGATTGCTCAATATGTTAAGTGGCAATTTATTCTTGTTGCAATTGGAATGTATCTTCTTTTTATTAGAAAAAAGTTAACAGGTGGTTTAATAATGATTGCCATAGGTTCAATTTTATTTATACCAGAGGTTATTGATTTACCTTATCAGGCAAGAGAACTTATTGGGCCATCAATTCTTGTTATTATTGGTTTGATTTTTATTCTAAAAAAACGAGATTTGTCTAATAAATTTGGAAATAGAAGTTGTTTGTCAAAAGAAATTAAAAAATAAAAATATGGAAGATAGATATCATAGCGATAATCGTAGGAATTATATAGGAATAGCCTTTGTAGCCGTTGGCCTTTTTTTAATACTTCAGAAAACAGGAATTATTCCTTGGGAAATAGCTCACTATGTTTTACGTTGGCAAATGGTGCTTATTGCTATTGGAGTATTTGCCATTGTTGGAGGGAAAAATAAAACGGGAGGTTTAATAATGATTACAATTGGTACATTATTGTATTTGCCAGAAATATTCGATATTTCGTTTCATCTTCGTCGTTTAGTTTGGCCTGCAATTCTTGTAGTGGTAGGTGTAATATTAATCTCTAAACAAAGCGGATTGTCGAGTGGTCGTACTAGCCGATGCTGTTCTAAAAATACAAAGGGTAACCCCGATTATTTCGACGAGATAGCAATTTTTGGGTCGGCACAACCTCGTGTTTCAACTCAAAATTTACAAGGAGGTAGAGTTTTTGCTGCTTTTGGAGGAGCCGAGATAGATCTTACACAGGCAAACATGGGAGTTAACCCTTGTGTTGTAAATATTTTTGTGAAATTTGGTGGTGCTACATTTATTGTTCCTTCCGATTGGAATGTAAAAATTGAAGTTGTATCTATTTTTGGTGGATATTCAGATAAGCGCAATACTAATTCTGAAATGCAAAACTCCGATAAAACTCTTGTAATAAAAGGGTATGTGTTTTTCGGAGGATGCGAAATTAAATCGTACCGATAGTGACTTCAAATAATCCTATACTCGAGAGTAAGAGAACTATTTTTTCTTACTCTTTGCTATGGATACTTTTTGGGATTATTCATGTTGGGTTGCTAATTCAATACTCTAACCTGCCATTTTACATTATATTGCCCGATGGAATAATACATATATTAACTTTTGCTTTATTAGGTATTGGGGTTTGGTATATTGTTCAGTATAATACTCTTCAGGCAAAAGATCTTTACGGAATTATAATAAATCATTTAGCAGCAGCCTCAGTTGTTATTGTGATATGGTTGGGTGTTGGATTTGGGCTTATGTCGATTCTGATTACCGGAATGGATCTATACGAGGAGTATTTTATGATGGCTCTAACTTGGCGAGTGGGGATGGGGTTTGTGTATTACTCTTTAATTTCAATGGTTTACTATATGCTTTTATACAGTAAAAAGTTACAAGAGCGAAATATTGAGCAGATTAGCTTAGTTAATTTGGTTAAAGAGGCCGAACTAAATATGTTGAAATGGCAGCTTAATCCTCATTTTTTGTTTAATAGTCTTAATTCAATAAGTTCGTTAACATTGTCGGAGCCAGAGAAAGCTCACGAGATGATTATTTTGCTTTCGGACTTTCTTAGATATTCGCTTTCGTTTTCGAAGAACGAAGAGACTCAACTTAAAAAAGAACTCGAGAACATTGAGTCGTACTTGGAGATTGAGAAGATACGCTTTGGTGATAAACTGCAAACATCCTTCTCTGTTGAGAAAAATGCTCTGTCGTTAAATATTCCAAATTTATTGCTTCAGCCATTGTATGAGAATGCTATAAAATACGGTGTTCAAGATTCAAACAATGTTGTTAATATTGTCACTATTGCTAAGGTTATCGATAACGAACTGCATGTATCGGTATGTAATCCTTTTGAAAAAGAGTCGCAATCGCGCAAAGGCAATGGTGTTGGTTTAAGAAATATTTCGGATCGATTAAATCTTATGTATGGTCAGAAAGCAACTATTATTAGTAAAGCCGAGGATAATATTTTTTGTGTAAATATTATTATACCTCAAAAATCAATAAAGTAATGGAGAAAGTAAAAGCCCTTATAGTTGAAGATGAAAAGCCAGGTCGCGATTTGTTGATAAATTACCTTGGCGACCATTTAAATATCGAGGTTTTAGATTATGCCGATAATGGTTTTGATGCTGTTAAAAAGATTAACGACTTACAACCCGATTTGCTGTTTCTTGATATTCAAATTCCAAAACTTACAGGTTTCGAAGTTCTTGATTTAGTTGAAAAAATGCCTGCTGTAATCTTTACTACTGCATATAACGAGTTTGCTCTTAAAGCCTTCGAGATAAATGCTGTTGATTATCTGTTAAAACCATATTCGCGTAAGCGATTTGCCGAGGCTGTTACTAAGGCTATCGATAAAATAGCTATTGGCAAAAAAGGTGTCGATGAGAAAAAGTTTATCGAAAAAGTAAATAACGATGTTGATAGTTATCTTCAGCGAGTGGTGATAAAAGATAGAACAAAAATCAGTGTGATTCCTGTTTCTGATATCAATTACATTGAAGCTCAAGACGATTATGTAATGATTTACACCGACAATAAGAATTACCTGAAGCAAAAAACAATGAAGTATTTTGAGGCATCGTTAGATCCTAAAATATTTGTAAGAACTCATCGTTCGTATATTGTTAATATAAATCAGATTTCGGCTATCGAGCAATACGAAAAAGATTCGTACGTAATAAAAACCCTCAAAGGAGATTCGCTAAAAGTTAGCAAAGTAGGTTTTAAAGCAATTAAAGATGTGCTTGATATGTAGAGTATTTATTGGGATTTAGAGCATAGATTTTGTTTATTAAATTACTATGCTCTAAATACGAAGCTTTTTATAGCGACATTAAGTTGGGTATTCCCTCGGCTTGTTTATATCTGTTTATAACAGACTCGGGATTTTTCATTGCCTCAACAATTGTAATGCTGCAGTATTTTCCAGTTTTAGAGACATGTGTTGTAATTTTAGCTTTTGGATTTACAAAAAGCATTGATACCTGTTTAATACTCTCTTGGCTATTGGGTACAATAAATTTAAACATATACGGACGAGGCCACTTTTGTTTCTCTAATTCTTCTTTTAGCTTCGTATAGTCGGCAGGTGTTCTTCCTGTATTTTGCATAATTGTATTTTTATTATGAGTAATCTTTATTGAATTATTATTACTCTGTCACTAATTAACTTTTTTATTTTTCTTTTCAGGAACAGGGTCGTAACCATGTGTTCCCCACGGATGGCAATGAGCTAGGCGCTTAAGTGTTAACCATAGACCAATTATTGGTCCGCGCTTCTGTAATGCCTCAACTGCATAGGCCGAGCATGTTGGAATGTGTCGGCACGACGATGGAGTAAATGGCGATATTAGGTTTCTGTATATCCATAGAGGTACTAACAATATTTTTGTGAAAATTGTTGATATTATTTTAAGAATGCCTAATAACAATTTCTTCATTTTAAAACTCGCCGTTAAATTCAACGTAATTATTGTGTGTTTCAGCTAAAACAATTGATAGCTCATGATTTTGGTTGATGTGTGGGCGCAAGTGTTTCCATATTGCTACTGCAATATTTTCGGCAGTAGGGTTAAGGTCTTTAAAATCGTCAACATCAGCGTAAAGGTTTTTGTGGTCGAATCGGTTTAAAACGTGTTCTTTTATAAGAACTTTTAAATCGTTCATATTATAAACCATTCCTGTCTCTTGATCTACTTCGCCTTTTACTTTTACTGTCAATTCGTAATTATGACCATGATAGTTGGTGTTATTACAAGCACCAAACATCTTAAGGTTTTTATCGTCACTCCAATTTGGATTACACAACCTGTGTGTTGCATTAAAATGTGCCTTTCTACAAACTGTTAACTTCATCTGTTTTTTTTGTTTTTACCACTAAGATGCAATATTTAGTATGTTGTTAATTAGCTTCTTGGTGGTGAATTAATAATCCGTGTAATATTTAGGTTTATCAACTATTGCGGTGCAAGTTACTAATAAAATTAGTTTAAAGCAGAGGCTGTTTGATAAACTACTTTTGATTAAAAACATTAACGATTTAAAATAAAACGATAAATAATTAAACTTTTCGGATAAATTATTTATGTTTGCGGCGAACTAAATTTATTTATGGAACAAAGTAGACTTTTAAGATTTTCGTCAAGGCTATTTAATATTTTTTTTGGTATGTCAATTTTGGTAAGTTCTGTACTTGCTGTTTTACTATTAGCAGGTCTTTTTTATCCTCCTTTGGTGAGAAATCTTTTTGAGATTGTGCTTCCAATAAAATTAACAGGGATTCCTGTTACCTTAACAAATGGTGAAATTATTAAATTGACAATTGAAAACGTTTCATCGCATCTGGATTTGAGTATTAATTTACCATTAATAACATATTTACACATAGTATCATTTGTAATAATGTTATTTGTTGGGACTTATTTTCTTTATGTGATTTGTATTTTGGTTGATGGAGCAAGAGAAAATAATCCTTTTACATTTAAATTGTTTACACACTTAAAGCGTGTTGCAATATTTTATCTTTCTAGTAATTTGTTTTTATGGGCACGCGATGTTTTTGTGCAAGGATATTTTCTAGAATATATTGAGGAAGAGAGTTTGAGATTATCTAATAGTGAAATATGGATTAATTATAATTTTTTAGAGTTACTGTCGTCATTTGTAACACCTTTAATTCTAATCGTAATTGCCGAAATATTACGTCAAGGCGCCAAGCTTAAAGAAGAACAGGAGTCTTTTATTTAACCCTTAAATAAATATCTAACATATATGAAATACGCTGATTTTACAATTGATGGAAAAAATATAGAATTCCATAATTCAATTTTAGGAAAAGAGACTATTAAAATTGATAATATTATTGTTTCTGAAAAATATTCGATGTTTGGAACAAAACATTTGTTTGGACTTTCTTCAGGAGATTACGAGCTCGTTTCAAGCTTGCAATTTTTTAGCAGGGCTTTTGTTATACTCGATTTATATAAGGATGATGTTGTAATTGATCAAATACGAGTAACAAAGAAATGGTACTCTCCTTTATTAGCGGCTTTTGCAGGTTTTTCGTTCTATTTTATTATCAGGTTGATTGATTACCTATTGTAAATAGTGTCCTTTAAATGTTTAACTAGTAGTGAAACAAACCATGTTAAGTTTTCTGAAAAAAAGCAGGAGTATGGTTATTATAGTGTATTTTATTTTAAATTAAAAATTTGTAAATGTAAGTGTATGAAATCAAATAGAGTAATTAAGCTTTCGTCAACAATTTTTCAGTTGTCATATGTAATATCAGCAATAGCAGCTTTTGGTTTTACAATATTTTATTTAATAGGATTGTTTATACCCGAGTGGTTAGATAGTATTTTACCATATAAAATGCCTTTTGGTATTTTGGACTTTCCTATTCAAATGAATACGGGAGATGAATTTTGTATTTCGGCAAGAGAGATTGTAGCTTCTATAAAATCGAAAGGTAATTTTCCAATACTGTCGTACGCTAATGGTTTTATTGCTTTGTTAGCAATATATGCTAGTACATATATGTTTCATGTTATTACAGTCATAATAAATGGAGCCGAATCAAATAATCCTTTTACAGTAGAGGCTTTTACAAAGGTTAAAAAAGTAGGATTCGTATTTATTATTATTGGAGTTCTTTCTTGGATTGTAAATGTTTTTACTCAATATTATCTAGTTGATTTAATAAATGCCGATTCGATTAGTGCGATGCATGCTGAATTGTCAGTAGAGCATGGAGTTGGCATATTATTTAATTCCTTAATAGCTCCTCTTGTTATAATTGTTGTTGCAGAAGTGTTTCGTCAAGGCGCTAAGCTTAAAGAAGAACAAGATTCGTTTATTTAAATTTCTAACAGTGAAAAACTTATCGTTAAAATATATAACACTATTAGTTGTAATAGTTTTGTTTGCCAGATGTGTATCTGTGCAAAAGTATAATAGTTTTGTTACAGCCAAACACAGTCCTAAGGAGCTGAAAAAAGATGTTGATTTTGCTTATAAGAAGCTGAAGAAATTCCATCCTGATTTATACTGGTATATAAGTGAAGACTCTTTGGATGCAAATTTTAATAATTTAAAAAACAGCATTCCCGATTCGTTAACTAGTCGCGATTTTTATTTGCAATTTGCACCTGTTTTGGCAAGTATAGGTCAGGGGCATACAAGTGTTAAACCTCCTTTATTAAAGCAAACTAGAGAAGATAAAAAAGAGAAAGGAGAGGCGTCAAATATTTTTAAGCCTTTTGATTTTAAAAATATAAATAACCGACTGTTTATTACGCATAACTTTGGAAAAGATAGTGCAATTATATCAGGTGTAGAGCTTGTTTCTGTTGATAATCAAAATATAAATGAACTTGTTAAATCGTTTATGCCTTTAACAACAAGCGACGGATATAATAAAACTTTTGTGCCAGAGTATGTTTATCGTAATTTTGACTCTTTTTACACATATACCCATCAGCCAAAAGATAGCATTTTGTTGACTTTGTCAATGGGTGATTCTACTTTTAATCACTATATAAAAAGACAGTATGTTAAAGCAAAGGAATATGAGCAAAAAGATTCTGTAAAAAGTAAAGTTGACACTCTTGCTAAGATAGTTTTAAAGGATACAATTGAAGTAGAAAAGCTATCAAAGGATGAGCGTAAGCAAAAACGTGTCGAAGCAAAATTAAAGCGTCAATGGAAACGTCAGCATGGTTATAATGAATATACAAAGCTTTGTAACAGAAATTTTAAATTTATTGAAGCCGACTCTGCTTTAAATGTTGCTTATATGAAAATTAGAGTCTTTACTAAAGGTAATTATAAGAAGTTTTATAATAAACGCTTTGAGCAAATAGATTCTGCTAAATGTAATACGTTGGTTATCGATTTAAGAGGTAACACAGGAGGGAGGCTTAGCGAAATAGATTATCTATATTCATTTTTAACTGATAAAGAATATCTTTTTATAGAAAGAGCAAAAATGACAAAGCGTACAAGTTACCTTTATAGTAGTCTCCATTCTGGATCTGTTGGCGGTGTTATTGGTTCAGTAATTTTTTCTCCTATATTAATTACTCATAATTTATTAAAAGTTAGTTCAAAAGATCATTCTGCATATTTTAAGTTTGGTTCGAGCAAAATAAAGAAGCCTAAAGAAAATAATTTTAAGGGTAAAATTTATGTTTTGGTTGATGGTATGAGTTTCTCTGCAAGTTGTATACTTTCTACACATTTAAAAGCTACTAAGCGAGCAACATTTGTTGGAAAAGAAACAGGAGGAGCTTATAATGGAACAGTGGCAGGTATTTTTGCAATGATTGAATTACCAGCGTCGAAGTTGAATATTAGAGCAGGTTTAATGACTATTAAGACGCCTTATTCAGTAAACCCCGATGGTTATGGTATTAAGCCCGATGTGGAAATTACTTCAGTAAAATTTGGTGAGGATAATGAATTAAACTGGGTTTTGAATCAAGTGAAAAATGTTAATAATAAATAGTTATGAAGGGAAATAGAAGACTAATAAATATAGCATTGGCTGTTTGTCAGGTTTTGTTTGTATTGGCAGTAATTATTACAATTGTTAAGCTAGGTCGTTTTGTTGCAGGGTTATTTTTGCCCGAAATGCTAGATAAAAATATTTCCTGCTCTGTTCCTTTCGATTTACCAAATGTGCCAGTTAACCTGATATCTGGAAAGGTTGCGCAAATAAGTATTAATACTATTTCTGCATCTATTGAATCAAAAGAGATTCTTCCAAGTTTACCATATATAAATGGATTGTTAAATTTATTGTGGTCTGGAGTGATTTTATATTTTATTTATGTGGCAAAAGTTTTAATTGCAGGAGTAAAAGAAAGGAATCCGTTCTCTATGAGGCTTTTTGTAAAGCTTAAGTACGCTTCACTTTATTCGTTAGTAGTTGGTGTTTTATTCGTAGCAAAGAGTTTAATGATACTTATGTTTATCGAAAATAATGTTGATTGTCCAGGTCTTAAGGAAGTCTCTAATGCATATTTGTCGGGGAAGGTTACAGGTCAGGTAGTTCGTTATATGTTGTAGCCATTGGTAGTTTTTATCCTTGCCGAAATATTCCGTCAAGGAGCATTATTAAAAGAAGAACAAGATTCAATAATATAAAAAATATAATTATGCCAATAATAATAACCTTAGATGTAATGTTAGCAAAACGTAAGATGTCGCTAACAAAACTATCGGAATTGATAGGTTTGTCAATTGTCAATTTATCAATTCTAAAAACAGAGAAAGCTAAAGGCATAAGATTTGCTACACTTGAAGCTATTTGCAGAGAGCTCGATTGTCAACCTGGCGATATTTTAGAATATAGGCCTGATTCTGAATAATTTTATTTAAACCATCGCTGATTAAATATATCAAAGGCGGTGATTATTATATTTTTAAATTAAACATTTATAATTATGTTAAAAACATCGTTGAGAAAGTTAATCCTATTAACTTTTGTTGCGGGGATTTCATCTATTGGATTCTCTCAAGGGCCACAACCCCTACCTCTTGACCCAAGTATCAAGACTGGTGTCCTTCCTAATGGAATGATTTATTACATTAAGCACAATGCACAACCTGCAAACACTGCCGATTTTTATATCGCTAATGCAGTTGGTGCTATTCAAGAAGATGACGACCAGAATGGTTTGGCTCATTTTCTAGAGCATATGGCTTTTAATGGCACTAAGCATTTTCCTGGAAAAGGAATTATTAACTATGTTGAGAGTTTAGGTGGTGCGTTTGGTCAAAACATAAATGCAGGAACAGGTATCGAAAGAACTGTGTACAATCTTACAAATATTCCGTTAAAAAGGGAAACTGTTATTGACACTTGTCTTTTGATTCTGAACGACTGGTCGAGTTATATCTCTTTTGAAGGAGATGAGATTGACAATGAGCGTGGTGTAATCCACGAAGAGTGGAGAACACGCATGGGTAGCGGTCGTCGTGCTCGCATTGAATCTACTGCTATTCTTTACAACGACTCAAAATTTGGTAAGCGTTCTGGAATTGGTCTGTTAGATGTAATCGACAATTTTAAACACGAAAGAATTAGAGATTTGTACCGCGACTGGTATCGTCCAGATCTTCAAGCTATAATTATTGTTGGTGATTTTGATGTTGATGCAGTTGAGAAAAAAGTTATTGCTATGTTCTCTAAAATTCCTGCGCGTGAAAATAAGAGAGAAAAAACTGAAATTGCAATTCCAGATAATGATACTCCAAAAATTGCAATTGTTCAAGATCCTGAAGCTACTACTACAGGTGTTGCAATTATGATTAAGCACGATCGTATTCCTAAGCAGTACAGAAACTCTGCTAATTCTATTCAATTGGATATTATTACTAGTCTTATGACTTCAATGATTACTGATAGAATGACTGAACTAACACAAAAAAGCAATCCTCCATTTAGCTTTGGTGGCTCGTTTTACTTTCCAATTTTCTCTCCTAAAAACTACTTAGGTTTTGAAGCGTCTACTAAAGATAACGGTGCTTTGTTGGCTTATCAAGGTCTTTTAACTCAAATGGAAATAGTTAAGCGTTATGGTTTTACTGTTGGTGAATTTGAGAGAGCTAAAACTAATATGCTTAATAGATATGAAAAAGCTTATAATGAAAGAGACACTAGAAAGCATGGTCAGATTTGTAGAGAAATTTCTCAACATTTCCTTCAAAACTTACCAATGCCAGGTATCGAAGTAGAATATAACATGGCTAAGAGCTTACTTCCAATGATTCAGGTTGATCAGTTTAATCAAATGATTAAAGGAATGTTTACTGATAAAAACATTCTTATTTCAATAACTGGTCCTAAAAAGGAAGGTGTTTCATATCCAACAGAACAACAACTTTTAGACGAGTTAGCTGCTGTTAAAACTGCTGAAGTAGAAGCATACAAAGACGATACAGTTATTGAGCCTCTTGTAGCTGAAGCTCCTATAGGTTCTAAAGTTGTTAAAGAAGAAAAAAATGCTGACTACGGTACAACTAAGTGGACTTTAGCTAATGGTGTTAAGGTTGTTATTAAAGCTACAGACTTTAAACAAGACGAAATTTTAATGACTGCTACTAGTTTAGGTGGAACTTCGTTAGTAGATACTAAAGATATTATTTCATCTGACTGGGGCCCAGAAATTGTTGGTCAAAGTGGATTAGGTAAATTCGATATGATAAATCTTAAAAAACAACTTACTGGTAAAACAGTTAGAGTAAATCCTTTTATTGGAAATTTATCAGAAGGATTAACAGGTTCGTCCTCAGTTAAAGATTTCGAAACAATGTTACAGTTAGTTTATCTTAACATCACTGCTCCTCGTTTCGATAAAGAGGCTTTTGATACTTATATGTCGCGTATTGAGCCTTATATTGTTAATGCAGCTACAGACCCAAATAGCAACTTCCGTGATACTATTTCTACTGTAATGAGTAGCAGAAGTGCTCGTCGTCCATCGATGAATGCTGAGACATTTAAGAAAGTTGATTTCGAAACAGCTAAGAAAATTTATTTAGATCGTTTTGCCGATGCTAGCGACTTTACTTTTGTATTTGTTGGTAATGTTGATGTTACTACTGCTAAACCTCTCATCGAGTCGTACTTAGGAGCTCTACCAAATACAGGTAGAAAAGAGAATTGGAAAGACGAGAAAGTTAATGTTCCAACAGAGAACATGACTAAAGCTTTTGACTTTAAAATGGAGACTCCAAAAACATCAATGCGTGTTTCTTATGTAGCTCCTTACAAATATTCGTTAGAGAATAATGCTTATCTTGATGCTCTTGCTCATATTCTAGATCTTCGTTACACTACTTCTATACGCGAAGAGTCGGGGGGTGCATACGGTGTTGGTGTTTTTGCAGATCAAAGAGATATGCCTAAGCAAGAATTTAACTTAATTATACAGTTTGATACTGATCCTGCTAAAGCCGATGCAATGAAAGCTATCGTTCATAAAGAAATTGCTAAGATTTTAGCAGAGGGTCCTTCGCAAGAAGATCTTACTAAAACCAAGGACTTTTTTGTTAAAGAGCGTGGAGAGAAGCTTAAAGAAAACCGCTTTTGGTTATCTGCAATCAGAAACTTCGAAGTTGATGGTTACGATGCGGCATCTGGAACAAAGTATGTTGACATTGTTAATAAAATGACTCCAGCTTCGTGTAAAACAGCTTTCAATAAACTTCTTAAGAAATCAAACACTATTGAAGTTATAATGAATCCAAAAAGCTAATATCTTTTTTTAGCTTATTTTAAAATAGAGTCGTTCGTTTGGATGGCTCTATTTTTATTTGATTATAATGTAATTTCAAAGGCATAATCACATGAAGAATAATTTAAAGATCGAAACAAGTTCACTAATTCTTTAGTTCTGGTTTTTAATTTTTTATAATGAAATAAAGTAGTTGAGTTAGGAGATAAATACATTTCAAAAAACTATAAATTCATAAATAAGATAATTATCTGACTCAGATTACAACAAAAAAAATAATTAATTTAAAGAGTTATATTGTT
>JAFGOQ010000171.1 GCA_016926405.1 Bacteroidales bacterium | reverse complement strand
TGCCTTGTCTGTACCAATATCATTCAATGCATTAGTGTTTTCAAAACATTGCAATAGCCCTTCATAATTTAGATTAGATAATTTTATAATAAATATGATTATGCCTGAATTTTTTCTCAAACATTATCATCTGTAGAGACAAGGCACTGCCTTGTCTGTACCAATATTATTCAATGCTTTACCGATTGTTTAATTTAGTAATAACCTATTACGATTTATTCAATATGGTTTTACAATTAATCCGAATATTATAATCTGTATAGATAAGGCTCTGCCTTGTGCTAACCACTCTGTTGTCTGTACCTATTTATTTTTTATACTTACACCTAGGGTATATCAACCTGTATGCTTCTACTAACAATTATAAATTAATAATATGTACATTATTGATTATAATATGATAAATATTGAGTTTAATATATGCATTATTAAATGTAATATATAAAATTAGACTTTAATATGTGCATTACTAAATCTAATATAATAAGTAATGAGTTTAATATATACATTATTAAATGTAATATGTAAAATTAGACTTTAATATGCCCATTGTATAGTTTAATATATAGCTTGTACAGATTTACAACGAGCATATTAAAGTGTATTATGTCCATATTAAACTATACAACCTATAAATTAAACTATACAACCTATAAATTAAAGTATACAATCTATAAATTAAAGTATACATAATGCATATTACATTTAACAACTATAATATTATTAGTAACAATAGTAATATTATGTTTGACAATCATAATATTATTACTGCCAGTGAATATATTAGACTATATGTTAAGCATATTATTAAAAACCAATTGCTTTTGTGTGGCAGGTAATTACAAAAGAGTAGTAATACATTGCTAAGGTGTGCCTTTAATACTCTTTATTCCAAACCATACTTAAAAACAAAAACCGCAAACCCATTAAAGGGCTTGCGGTTTTTATAATATTACTGTTGAGACGCACTACCATGCGTCTTAACAAAAAAACAATTAAAACATAAAATCCCAAGGTGGTAATACCACAGGTTTTTTGTCTAATACTTTAACAACCTTTTTAGGTAAAAATTTCTTCTGAACAACAAGACGGAACATATATTCCGAGAACCATTCGTCGGTAAATGTTAGATAACCATTATGACCAGCCGAAGGACCCCACGAGTTTTCGAATTGCCACATTACAGGCTTTTCGTTTTTGTCTACATCAACAGCAACAAGAGCCATACCGTGCGACGAACCACTCTCGCGAGTAAGAATACGAGCCTTTTTATCCATTCCAAACTTAACACCGTAAACCGATTCGTAATCTAAAGCATTAACTTCCGAAATACCTTGCTCTCTATTCATCTGCTTACCTACATCGCACGAAGCGTACATTGCCTCGTTACCTTTAATACTTTCCATTGCAGCCTGCTTAAGTACATCGGCCGGAAGGTTAATATATTTCCAGTTAATGCCCTCGTAAACGTTGCGATAGTCTGTAATCTCGTAATATTCGTAATATGGACGAGTAGGATCGTTCATTAACATAACATATTCGTCGTAGTTAACCTCTGGAAGCATCTCGGCAGCAAAGCTAAGCGGAGTGTATGTTTTCCAGTCAGACAAAACATTCTCTTTATTCTCGTAGCGCCAGTTAAATTCTGTTGGAGGCTCGCCAAGATTAAGCGATAGCATGCGATAAATTTCGCTAAGCATATTCACCTTAGCTGCGCTAATGTCTGAAGCCGATTTTTTATTTGCAGCCATCTCTCTAAGAATATAACCGTGTTCGCGAAGCTTGCGATTAATAAGACGGTTAACCATTCCTGTGTTTTGGCTACTGTGTGTTTCGGGCATTACACTTTTAGGCACTGTTCCGTATTTCTTAATAAGATTCACAAACGAGTTCCATACGCCACCATCGCTAATAGGCGACTTAAATAGAAATTCAACGTGACGCGAGTCGTAAGCTTCATTGCTTGTCTCAATTACTTTTTCAAGAAACAGATTCGATTTCTCGAAGATGTCCCAGAAGTAAAGATAGTTTTGCGAGAATTCGAAGCTCGAAATATTTAGCTTATCCATAACTTTAGGACGTAAAGTGTTGTACGATGTAAACATCCAACAACGACCCGAGCTATGCTGATCGGTAATACCTTTTACCTTAACCTTATATTTAAAGTTATGGTCGGTAACAGTAACTTTGGCGCGGTTAAGAGCCAGTTTTTTAATGTCGTTATTGCTAAGAGCATTTGTCATTGCCTTAGTATAAGGGTCGTTTGCGTTGTAACCCTTCTTTATTTCCTGCATCTGAGCAGAAGAAACACCCTTTTGCTGGGCGAATAATAGTGTTGTCGACATAGAGATAATAAGTCCACCAATTAGTAATCGTTTCATATATAATAATTTATTTTAATTGTAATCTGTGCTCTCCTAGATTAGTAATCTTTATGCATTATAACTTACTGCACTAGGTTATTTTATTTCAGTTTGTTTTACCGATAATGGACAAATATATCGAAACTTAATAAAAGAAAATTAAGTTTGTAAATGTTATAGGAATGTTGAATGATAGAGTGATTAAAAGAGTTGATGAATGTATTAAAGGTTAATTTATTCAGTGTAAACCGAAAGCTCTTTAATTACACCATTCATTAGAACCATCATTTTGCGTTTTACTTTAACAAGTTTTACAAATTTGGTTTGTTTTATAACTCTCTGTTCCGATATTAATTGATAGTTAATAAAATCGGTTGTAGAGTTTTTGCTTATCGACGCATAACCAACATTCATTGATGTCACATTATGAAAGAAATGCGATCCCGATGAGGCATCAAGCGGAAAGTTATCTAAATCGGTTTCAATAATAACCTTAGCTTGCGATATCTGTGGCCACGACACCGGAATACCTATCCATCTGTCGCGAGTACCCCAACGACCAGGGCCTATTAAAATGTATTTTATATGTTCTTTTACACAATATGTGTTTAAACCATCTATTTGTTCGGCAATTTCAACAGTTTTCGATTTGTCGAAAACATCATTATCTACCATCATAATATGTTGAATATTCTCGAAATAGCCATTACCCATAGCCTCGGTTGAGAGAATAAATGGTTCTTTGTCTTTAAAGAGATTGTTATTTATAGCCTGATGATTTATTTGTGCAATCATAGGCTTTATCTGTAGAAGATAGAAGGTCGCCTTGTTGTTTTTCGATTTGTTTAGGTCTACAGCAAACTCAATTTCAACAGGCGATCCAAAAGCTTTGCGTATAATGTTTAGCACCGACGAAATTGTTGCAGCCAGAGGAATATATTTATATTTTAAGATGTTCTGAAAGTTAATAATACGAGGTCCAATGGCTGTTATTCCTGCTTCTAGGGTGTCGTTCTCAATATTATATACCGAAGCACAGTGTTTTAACGATCCAAACTTCTCGGCGTCGTAAAGGTCTAATGTAGCCAACGACTCCTCTTGTCCTTTGGTAAAGTCGACATTTTTTTTCGACATGTCGATAGCAATAAATTTCGATTGCGAATTTTTAAGAAGGTCTTTGGCCGAGAGAAAATCTAGCTCGGGGTACTTAGGCGAAAAGCGGAAGGCTCTGTTTCCCTCTACAACATATTTTCCCAAGCCTATCGCTATTACAGCTAATCCGTCGGCTGGTTTAGCATGGCCAACAGGATAAAAATTATACGACTGTGCAACGCCGCTAATGTCGGAATAAAAGTAACTATGATTTTTTTTACCAACCACTTCTTGAATAACCACCGCCATCTTCTCGTCTTCAACCTTAAAATCTATAGCCTCGAAATATTTTAAAGCGTCGGGCGAAAAAACCGAGGCAAATACCATTTTTATAGCATCTTGTAATTGATTAAAACGCTGGTTTATGTCGGAATTATTATTGGGTAGCAGATATGTATCGAATATACCAGCAAAAGGCTGTAGTAGCGAATCTTCTAATAAAGCCGACGAGCGCACAGCCAAAGGCTCCTCTGAAAAACGAAGCCAAGTATACAGATCGTCTTTAAGCTTACTGTTAAGTTCTGCTTTTATAAAAAGTTTTTTTATCTCGTTATAATCTTTAATCTGATAAACCTTAGGAACAAGATTATTGCTGTTTAAAAAAGAGTCGAATTCGTCGGTTCCAATAATACATGTAATAGGAATATTAACATTCATATCGGGAATCATGTCGGAGAAATCGAGGTTATGAACAAGAGTGTTAATAAAAGCCAATCCTCGGCCTTTTCCTCCTAACGACCCGCTTGCCATAGTAAAGATGTTACGTAAGTCGTGCAGGTTATCCGACGAAAAAGGTATCACTTGCCCTTTTTGAGCAGTGTTTCTGAAGTTTTGTATATAGTTAATAAGCAGGTTACGTAGATCTCCAATGTTTTTAAAATCGGATACCTTAAAGGGCAAAATAATACGCGCCAGCTCTATCTCGCCCCGCGCCATTAGCCACGACGAAAAATGGTTTCGTTTGCCGTGATATTCTAGCGAGCTGTCTGGAATAATATGTAATAATCGTTCTAGCTCTTGCAAAGTTGCTGCCTCGCTAATAAAAGAGGTGTGATTGTCGCGAAAAATAAAATTACCAAAGCCTAAATTATGCTTAATAAACTCCTTTATCTGTTTGGCAAAACCTTTGCTTTGTTTGTTAATAAAGGTAACTCCTAAATCAGAAATTATTTCGTCATTTAATTGGTGTGTACTTTGTGCAATAATAGGTAAATCTTTAATCGATTTTCGAACTTTGCGAATAAGCGACTCGCCAGCGTTACTGTCGTGAATACCATTTTTAAAGAATTGCATATCGGTAATAAGGCACAACATATAATTCTTATATGTTTCGAAAAGTTTAATAGCTTCTTCGTAGTTGTCTGTTAGCAGTAGCTTTGGTCTACAACGCATTCGTAATACTTTATACAAATCGTCGGTATTAACCTCTTCAATAACATCTTTAATTTGCTCCATTAAAATGTTATATAACGATGGTAGATATCTCGAATAATACTCGGCCGAATCTTCAACTAAAATAATAACTCGCACCAATCCTATTTGAGTGTCGTTAGCCACGTTTACCTTATCTTCTAGGTATTTTACCATGGCAAAGAATATGCGAGTGTCGCCATTCCACTCAAACACCTTATCAACAATTTGCTTCGATATTAATTCGTTGTAATTTAATTTTGAATCTATTATCCGGTTGTTAACAAGTAAGAATAGTGGTATATATGGAAAAGCCTTTTTAATAATGGCACTTACTTCGGCAGGTAAATCCGAGGTGCTGCTAGACATAACAATAACCAAATCGAAATGCTTTTTCTGCATAAGAATTATTGCCTGATCAACCGACGATACTCCTGTAATTCTTGGAACCGATGTTAAGTTTAGTTTATGATATTCTCCAAGAATGGAGTCCGATGATCGTCGCTCTCGGTCTATATTAAATGCATCGTATAAGGTAGAAACCAAAAGAATTTCTTTAACCTTAAAAGGCATTAAGTCGTGGTAAATATCTCGCTGTCGATTTTGCTTGCTAATAAATTTTTGAAGTAAATCGTCGGACAGGTTTTCGTTGTTTATCTCTTCGGCACCAGGCGTCGACGACTCTAGTTCTAATCGTCCAATACTACTTTTTATAAAACCTGTAATCATATTACCAATTACATCGAGTAGCTGAACCTCTTGATGCAGAAAAGGACCAACATCGGCATTTGGCATCTCTTTTAGATAATAAACCTCGATAATTCCGAGCTTATTATTATCCCATCCAATATTTTGTGTTAATCGCCATTGAGTAGTTTCAAAACCAACCGACGAAGCCGAAACATTTCCATAAGATATTCTGCATACAGTATCTTCGGGATATTGCCATGCCGAAGGTAAAATTTGTGCAATAGCCTTTAGTGTCGATTCTAGTGCTCTGTTTTGTTTAATAATATCGGTAACTCTATAAATTGCGGTAAGCTCTTTAACTCTTTCTTTATTTTCGAATTTTAGCGAATCGTATTCTCTTTGCAGGTTGTTTTTCAATGTATTCCTCCTTTTACATGATAATTAAAGTTATACAATTGATTAATCAACCTCAACATATTAAATAACCAATTTACATTTTAACCAAAATGGTTTAACTTATTGTGAACTAATTAATCGTGTAACAATGGAAAATGTAACTCACAAGCAGTTTATGGACAATTTAATTGCTCGTAATATGGGTGAAGTAGAATTTCATCAAGCAGTATTTGAGGTAACAGAATCGCTTTTACCTTTTATTGACGACAATTTAAAATATAAGTATTACAACATACTTGAGCGGTTAACCGAGCCTGAGAGGGTGATAATTTTTAGAGTGCCTTGGCTTAATGATAAAGGCGAGATAAAAGTTAATCGTGGATATCGTATTGAGATGAATAGTGCTATTGGACCATATAAAGGTGGTTTGAGGTTTCATCCAACTGTTAACTTAAGTATACTTAAATTTTTAGCTTTTGAACAGGTGCTAAAAAATAGTCTTACAACTCTGCCAATGGGTGGTGGTAAGGGAGGTTCCGACTTCGATCCTAAAGGTAAAACAGATAACGAGGTAATGCGCTTTTGTCAGAGTTTTATGACGGAATTATATCGTCACATCTCTGCCGATACCGATGTGCCAGCTGGCGATATTGGTGTTGGAGGTCGTGAAATAGGTTATCTTTTTGGGCAGTATAAACGACTAAAAAACGAATTTACTGGTGTATTAACTGGTAAGGGAATAGAATATGGAGGAAGTCTTATACGGCCAGAGGCAACAGGCTACGGAGCTGTTTACTTTGCCGAGCAAATGCTTAAAACTCGAAATCAATTAATGAAAGATAAGGTTGTAACAATTTCGGGTTCTGGAAATGTAGCTCAGTATGCAACAGAAAAACTTATTGATCTTGGTGCTAAAGTTGTTACCCTGTCTGATTCATCTGGGTTTATTTACGATGAAGAAGGGTTAACAAGAGAAAAATTAGATTATGTTCTGTACATAAAAAATATAAAACGAGGCAGAATAAAAGAGTATTCCGAAAAATTTAAAGCCCAATATTTCGAAGGTAAACGACCATGGGACATTAAGTGCGACATTGCTTTACCATGTGCAACACAAAACGAGATAACTAAAGAAGAGGCTACAACTTTAGTAAACAATGGTTGTATATGTGTTTGCGAAGGGGCAAATATGCCTAGTACAATTGAAGCTATTAATGTTTTTCACGATAGTAAAATTTTGTTTGGCCCAGGAAAAGCTGCTAATGCTGGTGGTGTAGCAGTGTCGGGATTAGAGATGACACAAAACTCTATGCGTCTATCGTGGAGTAGGGAAGAGGTTGACAAACGTCTGAAAGATATTATGGTGAATATTCATCAAACATGTGTTAAGTATGGTAGTGAAACAGACGATTATGTTAACTATGTTAAAGGTGCTAACATTGGAGGTTTTGTTAAGGTTGCTAATGCTATGATAGCACAGGGGGTTGTGTAATTTCCAATAAATAAATAACAACGTTTGTTAAACATCTGTGTTGTTTTTTTGTTACTAGAGAGTAAAAAATGATTAGAGATGACAGATAAGCCGTTACATAAGATAAGAAAAGAGTATACTTTAGAAAAGCTTAATGAAGATGAGGTTGATAAAAACCCATTATTGCAGTTTGAGGGTTGGTTAAACGATGCAATTAAGTCGGAACTAATAGAGCCCAATGCTTGTTGCTTATCAACATCAACCTTTAATGGGAAGCCTTCGGCTCGTATGATATTATTAAAGAAAGTATCAGACGAAGGCTTCACATTCTTTACTAATTACGAAAGTCGTAAGGCACAAAATATATTGCAAAATCCGTATGGGGCATTAACTTTTTTCTGGTCGGAACTTGAGCGTCAGGTACGCATAGAGGGTAAGATAGAAAAGATATTGCCATCGGAAAGCGATACCTATTTTCAGTTGCGACCAAAAGGAAGTAAGCTTGGTGCTTGGGCTTCGCCACAAAGTAAAGAGATTCCAAACAGAAGATATTTGGATAGTTTAAAGGCCGATTTTAAAGAGGAGTTTGACGATAAGTATATTGAAAGACCAGATAATTGGGGAGGGTATATTTTAAAACCTACTCTTATTGAGTTTTGGCAAGGAAGATATAATAGATTACATGACAGAATAGAGTATAATTGGATTGATGGTGAATGGAAAATAAGGAGACTAGCACCGTAGAAAAGTGAATAGTTTTTTCATAAAAAAAGGGATTGCGTGGTGGCAATCCCTTTTGATTTATACAATATTATGTATTACATACAGTGAATATACTTAAGAACTAGTTCTCTAATTTCGTCGTTTTTACCATATAAACGCTCGCTTAGGTCACTGTCTTTAAAAGCATCAAGTTTTGAAACGACATTATTGATAACTCCCGCTGGGAATACATTGTTGTTTTCAAAAACTTCTCTTTTGTTATTAAGACGTTTTGCCGACTCTTCGCATGAAGTAGGAAGTTGCTCAAGTTGTGCTAATCTATCTTTATGCTCGTCGTGGAAAATATTAACATTTACATAAAGTTTTTCAGCCATCTCTAAAGCGTTATCCATTTGAAGTCCGTGTTGCGAAGCAACAACTAAACTAGCAACAAACTTATAGATATCAGCCGAACCATCAGCAGCGCGGAACTCAACAGTTTGCTTACCGTCTTGCGAAGGCATAATAGAGTCTTCTTGTGGGTTAGCATCGTAAATCATATTCTCTGTGCCACTCCATCCAAGTGGAACACGTACTAATACCGAACGATTTCTGTCACCCCAGCAAATGTTTGTTGGAGCCTCTTGATGAGGAACTAAACGAAGGTACGATGTAGGAATAGTGTTACCAAAAGCTGTAATAGCATCAGAAACATCTAGGATACCTGCAATCATTCTTTTTGCTATATCGCTAAGAACGCCGTTTTCAGTCATTAGGTTTTTGCCATCTTTCTCAAGCTGCATGTGAATGTGAAGACCGCTACCTGCTTTACCAACAGTAATTTTTGGAGCAAAACTAATCTCTACACCATACTGATAGCTAAGCTTGCGAAGAATCCATTTAGCAATTACTAATTGGTCTACAGCATCCTCAACAATGCAAGGTAAGAATTCAATTTCTTGTTGTTCGAAGTTCTCTGTTTCGCTACAGAAGTTACCAACTTCAGAGTGAGCATACTTAATTTTACCACCACATTGAGCGATAGTACGAGTAGCTTCAACACGGAAATCCTCAAACTTAGTGAAAGGACCTGCCTCGTGATAACCTTTTTGGTCAACAGCAGGATATAAATCTTCTTTTGTAGAGTTTACATAATACTCTAACTCGCCAAGGGCTTTGAAAGTGTATCCTGTAGCTTTTTTAAACTCTTCGTGTGCTTTTCTAAGAATATATTCAGGAGCACTCTCAAGAGGTTTACCTTCGTTATTGTAGAAACTACAAAGAATATCAAGTGTTGGAACTTCGGTAAAAGGATTTACAAAAGCAGTTTTGTAACGAGGAACAACATAAAGGTCGCTCGACCCTGCTTCGATAAACGAGAAAAGGCTCGATCCATCGGCTCTTTCACCACCCGACAATATTGAGTCTAAGTGTGCTTTGCTATTAATAACAAAATTTAAGGCTTTTAATCGGCCATCTTCCGCTACATATCTAAAATTAACCATCTCAATTTCATAATCCTCAATGAAATTAATAATATCGGCCTTTGTAAACTTATCTGCTGGTTTTTTAATATACTGAACCAGTGGATTTGGGTTTAATAAAATATCTGAATCTCTCATCTTCATAAATTTTAAAAAAAAATGTCTTGCAAATTACGTCAAAATATTAGTAAATCAATATGCTTAGTAGCATTTTTAAAACAACTGTTAATTCTAAAACATATTTTAACGTAATATTGTTTTGTTAATAGTATTTGGGCGTTGAAACTATCAATACTTCGTTATTTTTTATTGGATTTTATCTTTTCTTCAATAGAAAATGTAAAGCAATTAATATTGTGGTTTTAATATATTAGTATATACTGATGTTATGGTGCTAAAAAGGCGATCATAAAAAAAGCGAGTAACAGTTTTGTTGTTACTCGCTTTTATTTTTTTGGAAACAGAAAGCAGGTAAATGTTTGTATTCTGTTTTTATTGTAAAGACAACTCTGTTTAATCAATTGTTTTTTCCTGAGTTGTAGTTTTACTGTATTACAATTTAAAAATTACTCCAACGCGTGCGTTTACACCGCTGTTTGTAAACTGGCCTATCTCTAAACTAGCACCTAATTTATTGTTGAAAAAGTAAGCTGCTCCAGCAAATACTCCAAAAAGAGCATCTGTTTTACGTTTAAACGAAGCATCGTTAGGATTGCTCCAGAATGTCATTCCTAAATCTAATCCTCCGTAAAGATCCAGATTGCTTGGTAATTCAAGCCATTCGTTTATGTGAAACGAACCTGTTGTTGCAAATGAAATACCATTGTATGTGTAGTCTTTTGTGTAGAATGAGTTGTTTGGTGAATAGAATTCGTTATCTAAGTTGTAAGCAGCGCGCAAACCAACTTCTATTCTGTCGGTTAACATGTAATGACCAGCAGCATGAAATAGTTGAAAACCTCTTCCTGTTGAAACACCTGTTCCCAAAGTGGCTTTTATTGAGCCTATTTCTGGATTAGAACAAAATGCAGAAACCGATACAAGCGTTGACAATGTAATAAGTGCTAATAATTTTCTCATTTTAATAGTTTTATCTGTTAATATTGTTTTTTGTTGATTTCACTATATTTGAAGATATCAAATTATAGGCATGTAAAAATAGTGTTTTTAAAATAAAAAGTGAATAATGGATAAATATCATCAGTATTTTATTGAGTCAAGCGACTCAACAAAGCTTTTCCTTAGAAGTTGGGAGTGTGCAAAGCCAAAAGCAGTTATTGCCATTGTTCATGGAATAGGAGAGCATGGTTTTAGATACGATAATTGGGCTAAAATGTTTGTTGATAAAGGCTTTTCTGTTTATACAATTGATTATCGTGGACACGGTCGTGCCGAAGGTAAACGTGGCTTTGTAAATAGTTTCGATGATTTGTTAAATGATGTTGATGCCTATCTTAAACATGTTAGCGATAAGCACCCATCGGTGCCATTAGTTTTGTATGGTCATAGTTTAGGTGGTAATATTGTTATTAATTATACACTGCAGCGAGAGAATATTCATAATTTGTTAATTGCTACATCGCCTTGGTTAGATTTATACAGTCCATTGCCAAAGCCTTTGCTTGCTATTGCCAAACTATTGCATAAGGTGTTTCCTAATTTAATTATGAATTCAACTATTAAGGCTAAAATACTTTCGCACGACAAGCAAGTGGTAAAAGATTATGAAGATGATGAGTATGTTCATCCAAAAGTATCGCTAAATCTGCTTTTTGGAGGAATTGAGAATGCCCAATATGCATGTAATAATGCAAATGAAATAAAAGTGCCAATGTTGCTTATGCATGGAACCGAAGATAAAGCAACGCTTTTTGCCGCTAGTAAAAGGTTTGCTAATAGTAATACTACTAATGTCTCTTTTATAGAATGGAAAGGACTTTATCATGAATTACATAATGAGTTTGAGAAAGAGGAGGTTTTTGAGAGTATTATTAGTTGGTTAAACAATAAGTTATTAACAAAATAATAAGGTAGAGATTAAGGCGTACCTTGTCTTTAATGAAATAATTAAATATGATATTCCGTACCGAAGTAAATTCAGATATTTCCGAGAGTAAAATAGATTATAATACCTCCCTGTTTTTTATCGGATCGTGTTTTTCCGATAATATTGGAGGCAAAGTTAAGTCGTTTAAATTTAATACTGTTACAAATCCTTTTGGTGTATTGTATAATCCTACCTCGGTTAGAAATGCGTTAGAGATAATAATGGCCAAGGACTATTTTGTAGAGTCCGATTTAGAAAATCATAATGGTTTATGGCTTAGTTTTTATCACCATGGGAGTTTTTCCGACGTCGATAAAACAATTGTTCTGAGCAAAATAAACAAAGCTATTGATGAGGCACATAATAGACTGAAAACAGCAAAGTTTTTGTTTATTACTTTTGGTACTGCTCGTGTTTACGAGCGTAAAGGGGTAGGGAATGTTGTTGCAAATTGCCATAAATTGCCAGAGAATAACTTTACAAGGCGCTTGTTGCCCGTTGATTCAATTGTTCGCGATTATAATGTATTTCTGCAACAGCTTAAAAAGTTTAATCCCGATATAAATGTTGTATTTACAGTAAGTCCTGTTCGTCATTGGAAAGATGGTGCGCATGGAAATCAAATTAGTAAGTCGACGCTTTTGTTGGCTATTAACAATATCGTTGAAAATAATACAGACACTTCATATTTTCCATCATACGAAATTGTTATAGACGATTTGCGCGACTACCGTTTCTACAAATCGGATATGTTGCATCCATCGGATGAGGCTGTGGAATATATATGGGAGAAGTTTCAAGATTCCTTTATAACAAATCAAACAAAAGCTGTAATTGGTAGAGCACAAAAACTTACAAATGCAGCTTTGCATCGACCATTTAATCCAAATACCGATCAGCATCAAAAGTTTATTAAATCGGCTTTACAAAAGATTGAAATATTTGAAAAAGAGTTCCCTCTTGCTAACTTTGATGAAGAGAAGAAATTGTTGGAGAGCTTTTTGGTGTGATTAAACTCCAATAAGGCTTATTATATTTTTATCATTCACTAGTTTATTGGTTTCCATTGAACGATTTTTATAACCTAATAACAATTTAACTGCTCCCGATACAAAAAATAGCTATTTGAACACACCAAAAAGAATATTTTTCGTTATCGGGAAGCAAAATATTGTCTCGGGAGCACTAGTTTGTGTCTCGGACAGAAAAATTTACTATCGGAAAGGGTCATTTTTGTCTTAGGTAGAAAATTTTACTATCAGTATGGTAAATTTGTCTCTTAGGAAGGTAAATCATCCTAAAATAGCTTGACAGATTTTTACATTATTATTTCATTCATATCATAAACAAAAACAACCTCAACCAAATAAATGGCTGAGGTTGTTTTTGTATTGCTTACTTAAGCAAGTAAAGTTTACTTTTGTTTTGAGACTATTTTTTCAATCCAATTGCTGCTCTCATCTATTACCTGATTATTAAAATGAGTTGTTATGTAATTCCAATCTCTATTTTTAATACCGTGTTTCATCGATTCAACTTTGGCAAAAGCGTGTGTAGTATTTTTAATATTATAGTAAGTGGCTTTTCCTGGGTTATATTTATTAACAACATCAACAATTTTTTTATGATCCCATTCCGAAAATGCTTCTAAATCGGCATCACCCCAAAAAACAAACACATTTGATTTTACTCTACTCCAAACATCAAACATATTGTAATCGTCAATCTGAACTATGTATTTATAATTACGAGTCCATATATGTCCTTTGCCATCGTAACCAAAACCTTCATTTAGAAGTTTTGACATTGTTGTGTCTTGCGCAGAAAGTTCTTCAGGATTCTTTTTGTCGATAAATAAACTATAAAGTAATTTGGCATATGTTTTCATGTTCTGTTCATTTTCTACTGGATCGGCATCCATTAATAGAGGTTGAACTCTTAGCATGTTGTATATATAATCGCGCCAAGGCAAAATAGTTGTTCCGTAAACAATAACTCCTTTAACTTGCTGTTGTGAAGCAATTATAGGCGCAATAATTCCGCCCATAGAGTGTCCCCAAATAAAAACATTCTCTTTGTCTACAAAGTCGTACGATTTTAGCTTCTCAAGAGCTAAAGCAAACGACTCAACCTCTGTATGAAAATCAATTTCGTTGCACGAATCGGTGTTGTAATTATCGCCCATGCCAGGTTTTTCCATTCGCATAACAGTATAACCTTTTTCGCACAAACCTTTAACTAATTTTATGTAAGGATGATTATCGCCAGCTTTATCAAGCGACGAGCAAGTGTATCCTTGAATGAATAAAATGGCAGGAGTCTTTTTGTTTGTACGAGGCTTATCAACAATTACACGAATCTGACCTTGATTAAAAGAAAACTGATCGTATATAATGTCGTGTGTTTCGGAAGTCTCAAGTGGTTTTGCCGGAAGTTTACCCTTTAGTGTTCTTATTTTGTTGTTTCGGTAAACTTTAAATTCTATAGCTTCGCCAGAGCGTTTTGTTTTAATTAAATCACCAAGTTCTCGGCTAGATGTTGTTGGTTGATTATTGACAGAAATAATAATGTCGCCACTTTTAAGCTTATGATATTTACTACACCATGGTTCTGTTATTTCTAATACCTTAACACCGTTTTTTAACGAATGGATATTGAGAATGGAATCGTTAACTGTTGATAACTTTGCTCCCAAAAATGGTCGGCGAACAATTTGTTGACAAAATGATGTAGTTATTATAGATAAAACAACTACTAATAAAGCTAAACTTTTTTTAATCATAATATTTTATTGAATAGGTTTTGTCTATAGATGAATTTTATGCACTAAAGTTTAGACTATTATTAATAATTAATTGCAAAAAAAATAACCCCAACCAAATTAATGGCTGGGGTTGTATTTTAAGCTTAAATACTGTAGGATTATATTAACCTAACAGATTAAAGGTTTGTGTTATATCTGAAATATTACTTTTTAGTAAGTCTTTCGTTAAGCTTCTTAATTATTTGCTTAGCATCGCCAACAATACCTAGGTCTGAAACTTGGAAAATTGGAGCGTTTTTGTCTTTGTTAACAGCAACAATAAATTCAGAGTCTTCCATACCAGCAACGTGCTGAATAGCTCCCGAGATACCAAAAGCAAAGTAAAGATCGGGACGAACAGTTTTACCTGTTTGACCTACTTGACGATCGTGACCCATGAATCCAGCATCAACCATTGCGCGCGAAGCAGAAACTTCGGCACCCATTGTTGTAGCAAGTTCTGTCATAAGTTCAAAACCTTCGGCATTGCCTAAACCACGACCTCCAGAAACAAGAATGCGGGCATCGGTAATATCAACTTTATTCGAATCTTCTTTAACGTTCTCAAGAATTTTAACCTTAAATTTAGCAGGGTTAAAATTAACTTTGTAGTTAACAATCTCACCTGTTCTATTGCTGTCGGCTTCTAAAGCAACCATAACACCTGGACGCACTGTTGCCATTTGTGGACGGTGCTCTGGACAAATAATTGTTGCCATAAGATTACCACCAAAAGCAGGACGAGTCATAAGTAACTCATTGTTTTCGCCAGTCTCAATTTTAGTACAGTCGGCTGTTAAACCAGTCTTAACGCGAGCAGATATTCTAGGACCTAAGTCGCGACCAATTGTTGTTGCACCAATAAGAATAGCATCAGGTTTCATTTCGTCAATAACCTGACAAATAGCTTGAGTATATGGTTCGGTAGTATACTGCTCAAGTTCTGGAGCTTCGATACAGATAACTTTATCGGCACCAGCAGCAATTAAACTTTGTGCTTTATCGGAAATGTTGTTACCTAAAAATAGAGCAACAACCTTATCATTAATTTGGTCAGCCAATCTACGTGCTTGTCCAAGAAGCTCTAAAGCTACTCCCTGAATTACTCCTTCGCGTTGTTCGATAAAGACATAAATGCCTTTGTATTCTTCAATATTCATCATAGCGTCCCCCGATTAAAGAATAAATTTCTCTTTTAGTTTACTAATAATAATACCAACAGCTTCGTCTGTTCCAACTTCGTAAAGTTCGCCAGCAGGTTTAACCTCGCGAGCAAATGCCTTACGAACACGTGTTGGCGATCCTTTAAGACCAAGGTTATGATCTTCTACATCGATATTATCTTTACCCCATAACTCAACCTCTTTTTGGTAAGCATCAACAATACCACCAACGCTCATATAACGAGGATTATTAGCCGACGAAAGAACGGTAATTACACATGGAGCTTCAACAGCAAGCATTTGGTATCCCTCTTCGGTAGCTTTTTTAATGGTAAATGTTTTTTCGCCATCAAACTTAAGCTCTTGAGTGTACGATACCTGAGGAAGGTCTAGGAACTCAGCAATTTGAGGACCTACTTGAGCTGTATCACCATCGATAGCTTGACGACCAGTTATTAATAGGTCGAAATCAAGTTTCTTAAGAGCACCAGCTAAAGCGTATGATGTTGCAAGAGTATCGGCTCCAGCAAATTTTCTATCTGTAAGGTGAATAGCACGATCGGCACCCATTGCGAAAGCTTCGCGAAGGATAATATCGGCTTGTGGTGGTCCCATTGTAATTACAGTAACGTGAGCACCAAACTGTTCTTTTAATTGGATGGCCATTTCTAATCCGCCTTTATCGTCAGGATTAATTATACTAGCAACGCCATCGCGAATCATTGTTCCTGTCTCTGGATTAATTTTAATCTCGGTAGTATCAGGAACCTGCTTTATACAAACAACTATGTTCATAGTATGAATATTTTTTGGTCTTTAGTTGTTAGTTACTAGATTCTCTCTTATAGAATGGTTTATAACTAAAGACTAATAACTATTATTTTATTTTAAAAGATTAGCAGAAATTACCATACGTTGAACTTCTGATGTTCCTTCGTAAATTTCAGTAATTTTAGCATCACGCATCATACGCTCTATAGGATATTCGCGAGTGTAACCATAACCACCATAAAGCTGAACGGCTTTATTTGTAACCCACGACGATGTTTCTGCAGCAAAAAGTTTAGCTGTAGCGGCATCAACAGAGTAAGGAAGTTTTTGGTCTTTCTTATATGCTGCCTGACGAACTAACAATCGAGAAGCCTCAGTACGAGCGTGCATATCGGCAAGCTGAAATTGAGTGTTTTGGAAAGCTGAGATAGCACGTCCAAATTGCTTACGCTCTTTTACATATTTGATAGTTTCGTCTATAGCGCCTTGTGCAATACCCAATGCTTGAGCAGCAATACCAATACGTCCACCATCAAGAGTTTTCATTGCAATACCAAAACCTTTACCAATCTTACCTAATAGATTTTCCTTAGGTATAATACAGTTTTCGAAAATTAGCTCACAAGTAGCCGAACCACGGATACCCATTTTCTTCTCTTTTTTACCAACTGAGAATCCTGGAGTGTCGCCCTCAACAATAAATGCAGATATACCACGTGTTCCTTGCGATTTATCGGTCATAGCCATAACTATGTACACATGAGCAGGACCTGCATTAGTGATAAAAATCTTACTTCCGTTAAGTATCCAGTTATCGCCATCTTCAACAGCAGTAGTTTGCTGACCAGCAGCATCGGTACCAGCTCCTGCTTCGGTTAAACCAAAAGCACCAATCCACTCGCCCGAAGCAAGTTTTGGAAGATATTTCATCTTTTGCTCTTCTGTACCATTCTCAAGAATAGGAGCACAGCATAATGAAGTGTGAGCCGAAACAATAACACCAGTAGTACCACAAACAGCCGAAAGTTCTTCAACTGCCATTGCATACATTACGTTATCGCCACCTGCACCGCCGTACTGTTTAGGAATAGGAATTCCCATGATTCCTATTTTAGCCATTTTCTCTACTGTTTCATAAGGAAAACGCTCCAATTCATCAACCTCGGCAGCCAGAGGTTTAACCTCTTTCTCAGCAAAATCTTTAATCATTTGCTGAAACAAAATTTGTTCTCTTGTTAAGCTAAAATTCATTTCGATGATGGTTAAATTATATCAGTTGCTCTTTCAAGACAAAATGATATAGCTTTATATTTATTATTATCTTTTATCTAAATTTAAAGTGTACCCTACTTTACTATTTTTCAATAAAAAGTGATGACATAAAATCATCTGTTTATTAATTAACAGTAAACTTTTTGGCAAAAGTAAGCTATTACGACTCATATCATAATAGTAGTCGTTGTTTTAAAACATGAATTTATATGTTAAAGGAGAAATAATTGTTTTGAGCTGTAATACAACTTAATAAAAGAGATTAAAGCCTTTCAATTATTTTTAGTTTAAAACATTTTACGTGTTTTTTTACAATAAATAATCCACTCTCACTGATTGCACACTAACACTAATGTTTATTGTTATAAAAAGGATGTTGAAAAAAGTAAAGTATAGACAAGGTTTAACTTGTCTATACCTTAATGATATTAAATATTTTTAAGAATTAGCGCAGTACCCATACCTCCACCAATACAAAGCGATGCTAAACCAAATTGTTTGTTAGCACGTTTCATTTCGTGAATAAGAGAAACAGTGATACGAGTTCCTGAAGCACCAATTGGGTGACCAAGAGCAATAGCACCGCCGTTTAAGTTGCAACGCTCTGCAAAAAACTGATCGTTTACACCATGATCTTCTTTAAGTTGAGCCATAACACCAAGCGATTGAGCAGCAAAAGCTTCGTTAAGTTCAAGAACTTCCATCTGATCAAGTTTCATATCAGCTTTGGTAAGAGCATTTGCAATAGCAGGAACTGGACCCATACCCATAATTGCAGGATCAACACCACCTTGACCAGTAGCAACTATCTCAACAAGTGGAGTAAGGTTGTATTTTTTACAAGCCTCTTCTGATGCAACAAGAACAAAAGCAGCACCGTCGTTAATTCCAGATGCGTTACCAGCAGTAACAGAACCATCTTTCTTAAACGCTGGACGTAGAGCAGCAAGTTTTTCTGGAGTAGAAGCTCTATTAACAAATTCGTCTGTATCGAATGTTATAGTTGCTTTGCGTGTAACTATTTCAACAGGTACAATTTCGTTTTTGAATTTTCCTCCATCGATAGCAGCAGCAGCTTTTGTTTGTGAAGCAAAAGCAAACTCGTCTTGTTGTTCGCGAGTTAAGTTATATTTGTCTGCAATATTTTCGGCAGTGATACCCATGTGGTAACCATTGAAAGCGTCGGTAAGACCGTCGTTAACCATGTGGTCGATAGCTTTAAAGTCCATCATCTTTTGTCCGTTACGAAGTGTTCCAGGAAGAACAAAACCTGCATCAGACATAGATTCAGTACCACCAGCAATAATCATTTGCGCTTCGCCCGATTTAATGTTTGCGTACGCAGAAATGATAGTCTTCATACCACTACCGCAAATCATATTTAAACCATAAGCAGGAACTTCCTGAGGAATACCTCCTTTAATAGAAGCTTGGCGAGCAATACCTTGACCTTTACCAGCCATAAGGATATTACCAACAACAACTTCGTCAAGATTGGCAGGATTAATACCAGTTTCAGAAACGATATTTTTTAATACTGTAGCAGCTAAATCTACTGCCGATACAGAACCAATGGTTCCAAGAAATTTTCCGATAGCGGTACGTTTAGCCGCTGCAATAAAAACTTTAGTCATAGTCAATTAGTTTTTTTTCATTTCTATTAGGTTGTCCGATATAATCAATTTGGCTTGAGTAGCCTCTTGAACTTGTTCAACAGTAAATAGAGGGTTAATTTCAGTTAAAAGAATTCCATCAGAAGTGATTTCCATAACACCCATCTCGGTAATAATCATATTAACCTGACCTGCTGCTGTTAAAGGCAGATTACATTTGGTCATAATTTTATGATTACCCTTTGCTGTGTGTTCCATAGTAAGAATTACACGACGAGCACCAACTAAAAGATCCATTGCACCTCCCATTCCTGGAGTGTTTTTTCCTGGAATCATCCAGTTTGCAAGGTCACCTTTTTCGTCAACCTGAAGAGCACCAAGGAAAGTAACATCAACATGTCCCCCACGAATAACGCTGAATGACATTGAGCTATCAAAAGTTGACGCACCTTCTAAACAAGTAATGTAACCACCCCCAGCGTTAACAAAGTTTTCGTCTTGTTCACCCTCTTTTGGAGCAGGTCCCATACCAAGTAATCCATTCTCCGATTGAAGAGTAACATTTATACCTTCGGGCATAAAGTTTGGAATTACCGTAGGTAAACCAATACCAAGATTTACAACATCGCCGTCATGAAGCTCTAGGGCAGCCCTTTGTGCAATGGTGTTTCTTATTTCATTTTTATCCATTTTGGTTTTTTTTTATATAAAAATATACAATATTGTAGAGACGCACAGCTGTGAATCTCTACAAAAAGATATTATTAAGAATTCAAACGTCTGTCTAGTTCTTGTGCAATGTAAGAAGCAACATCATCGGCATATTTGTTCATACCGAAACCAGCATCGTAACCAAGCTCTTTAGCAAGCTCGTGATCGATACGAGGACCACCGCAGATAAGGATAACCTTTTCGCGAAGACCTTCAGCCTCTAATAATTCAACAAGTTCGATAAGGTTTTTAATATGGACATCTTTCTGTGTAACAGTTTGCGAAACAAGAAGTACATCGGCATTCATTTCGATAGCCTTAGCAATAAACTCCTCGTTAGGTACCTGGCTACCCATATTAAGAGCTTCAAACGATTCGTAACGCTCAAGACCATAGTGTCCAGCAAAACCTTTCATATTCATAATAGCATCGATACCTACAGTATGGGCATCGGTACCTGTACTAGCACCAACAACTGTAATTTTTCGACCAATATGTTCGTTTACAAAAGCGTCTGTCTCGTGCATGTCCATAGTTGTCGATTCAACTTTAGGAACAATAATGCTTGTGTAATCTACTGTGTGAACACAGTTGCCATAACAGTTAAAGAAAGTAAAACCTTCCATAAGCTCCTGTACGTATACCACTTGAGGGTTTTCGAAACCCATTTTTTTCATCATTTGCTTAGCAGCTTCAATAGCTTCTTCGCCTTTTTGAACAGGTAAAGTAAAACTAACTTGTGTTTTACCATCGTTCATAGTGTCGCCATAAGGCTTTATCTTAGTAAGATCTAACGTCTTGTCAAAATCTTGCGAATCTGTTGAATATAATCCTCCGCTCATTTTATTTTCTCCTTTTAATTTTGTCTGACAATTATTTGTTCATTATCGCAATGAAAGGGTTGAAATAGTTCGCACCTTTTTCGGTAACACCAGCAAGTCCTTTACCGCCATCTTTTGGACGTTTGATACCTGCAAAAATACCTTTTTCAAGAGCTGTAAACAGTCCTTCGTTTTTGATATTCTCAAGAAGTTCGATTGAATTATCAAGAACTTCTGCAGCTCTGGTACGAATCATACCACCTTCTTTAAACTCCATCTCGTCGCCAATGTTCTTCATGTTTTTGAAGATATATTTAGCATTTTCGATAGATAAATATCTGTCTGACATAAAAGGTGTGTGGATAGCCTCGGTTAACATACCAAGAAGTTGGATTCCCTGACCTGTCCAAATAGAGATTTGGTTGAAAAGAGCATCCTGTACATTTCCTTTGAAAATGTTACCAGTCATAAACTTAGTAGGAGGCATATATTTAAGTGGTGCCTTAGGGAAAATCTCGCGGATCATTTGTGCTTGACCAAGTTCGTAAAGGAATCCGTTTTCAAGATCTGGATCCATTTCGAAAGCGTGACCAAGACCCATTTGCTCTTCTGGAAGATTTGCAATAAGAGCCAACTGCTCGTTAATAAAGTCTGAAGCTAAAACGGTATGAGCTTCGTCGTATGCATCGGCAGTAGTAAGGTAGTTATCCTCTCCTGTGTTGATGATTACTCCAGCGAAACCATTTAATAAACGCGAGAAATACTGGTCAACCATTGTACGCTGCATGTTGATGTCGCGGAAAAGTATTCCGTAAAGGGCATCGTTAAGCATAACGTCAAGACCTTCGATAGCTCCCATAGCAGCAATCTCTGGCATACATAGTCCCGAGCAATAGTTACACAAACGGATGTAACGTTTTTCTTCTTCACCAATTTTATCAAGAGCTTGACGCATGATACGGAAGTTTTCTTGAGTAGCAACAGTACCACCAAAACCTTCGGTAGTAGCACCATAAGGAACGTAGTCAAGTAAACTTTGTCCTGTAGTACGGATTACTGCAATAATGTCGGCACCCTGACGAGCAGCAGCTTCGGCCTGAACAACATCTTCGTAAATGTTACCAGTAGCAACAATAACGTAAAGATAAGGTTTAGGACCTTCTCCAATAGTATTAAGGTAGTTGTCGCGTTTAGCTTTTCTATCCTTAATGATTTGAATATATTTATCAACAAATGGCTTAGTCGCTTTTTCAGCCTCTTCTACCGAGTGGGTAGGAAGCTTAGTAATATCTAATTCGCCAGCAGCAATTTTTTCTGCTATTTGCTGAGGCTCTAAACCTGTTTCGATAATGGCATTTCCAAGGAAAAACATAACACCTTGGTTAAGTACACCTTTATCTTTAATTTCGTCAACAACAACGTTAGGAAGAGGTACTTCGTTTGCATCAACACCATCAATTCCTAGTAGTCTACACAAAGTACGTTCAACCGCTACTGTGGTATAGCTGTCAACAAATTTCTGAACATCTTCTGCTATATGTTTAGAAACCTGCTTTGCATAACCAACCTTCTCAAAATCAAGACCTAATTTACTCTTTTGCATTTCTAATAGTTGTTTATAATTATTTTATCTTTTTGCATTTATTGTTTAGTAAAGCAAGGCTACTCTTGTCTTTACAATTTTCCACTATTTTATTTCGCCTAAGTTCTATATCTAACTTTTTACTATTCCTACAGTTATCTTCGTTTACTTAGTATGTTTTTGTTTTAAACTTAAAGCCATTTACACCGTTGTGTTATGGATGGTTTATGTTTTTTTCTATTTGTTTAATTCAGACTTTGCTCCATCAATAATATTTTGGTTAATACCAAGCATTTGTGCAATTCTCAGTGCTTCGTGTGGTACGTCGCCAGCTTCGTCTTCAACAAGGCGATAGTCAATATAGTCATTTATATTGTTTTTGTTAATAATGCCAGGTTGAATTTCTTTATCTAAACCCTTAACTCTTAACTTTCTGCATTGTTTACTTAGTCCACTATAGTGAGTGGTTATTACACTTGTAGTTTTATTGTTTAAGAAAATATTTGCTACTGCATTTACAATTGCTCTCCCTTCAACAGGGTTTGTTGTACGAGCTAACTCGTCAATTAGGATTAAAACACGTTCTTTGTTTTGCGATGCAGCAACCATATCATTTATCTTAAGCATCTCCGATGCAAACGAAGAAAGCCCTTGTTCCTCCGATTGCTCGTCGCCAATAGATATCATAATCTTATTTACAATAGCAATTTTTGCTTTTTGTGAAGGAACAAAAAAACCGAATTGTACTAGATATTGACATAAAGCCAATGTTTTTAATATTACAGTTTTACCAGCCATATTTGCTCCTGTAATAAAGCAAATAGAGTTGTTTAAGTTAATGTCGACGGGTTGAAATTGACGTTTTTGTTTGCTTAAAGAATCTTGAATCTGTGGGTTAAACATTTCAATATATTCCCAATTATTGTCTGAGAGTATTGGTTTTGTCAGGCTCATCTCTTTTGCAAGAATGGCCTTTGCAATTATTAAATCTAAGTGAGCAATATTGTTTACAGCTAACAATAATTCTGTTATATGTTCTTTTATCTGTTTCGAAAGATCTTCACGCACACTGCTTTCAATAGCTTCAGATTTAAGGTGAAGGTTATTTAAAGTATGTTGATCTGCATTTTCTTTTGCCTTTTCAATTTTAATCTGATTTCTAACCTCGGCAAGATCGGCTGAGTATATATCGTAAATATAAAACGAAGGGATGTTTGATTTGTTAGGATCTAAAATGGAGATTATTGTTGATAAGTCGGGGATATTTATAATTTCTATTTCTGATTGTTTCTGTAGGTCATAGATCTCTTTCGAGATAAGAGCAAAACTTTTTATCTCAAAAAGTTCAACATCGTCCATAACCATATTTCTGCTAATTCTATTAACACTTCCGTTAATATCGCGAATTTGCATAAGCTTAATTTGTAATTTATTGATTAAGCCTTTATTGTTGCTATTTAATATATCTAAAACACTATCTATTAAATTCAGTTCGTTATTAATCGACTTAGAATCGATCATAAATGTAGAATCTAACAAAAATCGTTTTCCTAAACTTGATTGCAGAGTTAGTCTCTCTACCATAAAGCGTAGGCTGTTAATAAGTGGTATGATATTTCGTAATAGCATTTTGCTCATATATCTGTTTTATTAAAACTAAAAGAGTAGAGTAATTTATTTTTCTCTATATGTTAATCTTAGTTTGTAATTTTTTTTACATCATAAACAGGCAATCCTAATTTCTCTTCGAGAGCCTTCTTTAACTCTTCGGAGTTAAGTATATATCCATCTGGTGAGACAGGATTAATTGTAATTGCCACCAGTTTTGTTTTTTGTAAGACTTTAATTTTGCCACCACGTTTTATATACGAGTAGAAAACCTCTGGTTGAGCAAATATTCGTGTAAAATCTCTGACAATAATTTCAGTTTCTTTTATTTGCTTTTGGTTTTTCAGAAAGTTCAGAAAGTTATCGGTAATAGCACCGCTAACATAAATTCTGTTTCCTGCTTCAAATAGTCTGTCTTTAACTCTTTCAATCATCATCACCGACGATATATTAAGGTCGGTAATATTATTATTGTTATCTATTGCCCAAATTCCGTCTCGGATATTGAACAAAATCTCTTTTGTTTGGTTTTCTGTTTCGCTAAGTGCTATAAGGTCGTAAACGTACTTAGTTTTAAAAACTAATTGGGTAATGTTTGACGACAAAGCTGCTCCTGTAGCTAATATTATTGCCTCGGTAACTGTTGGAGAAGCTAAACTTTTGCGTGATAAAGCTCCATCAACAATGGTAATGTCAACACCAAAATTCGACATATTACTAATTATGTCGATAAGTCCAGCATTATTAGCAGGTCCCGAAATCATAACCTTGTCGGTAGTAATGGCTTTAGCTGTAACAAGTCGACCAAGTGATGTCGATTGTTTACTAACGTCAAGAATTTCGGATACAAGTTTTCTGGATTTGTAATGCAATTCCGAAGTAACAAAAATCATCCCTTGATAAACATCAATTTCGGGTTTATGAGTTTGTTTAACCTGATCCTTATTCTCGCCATCAATACCAATAGAAGTCAGAGCGATTGTTTTACCACTGTCGCTAAGTCGCGACAGTACGTAATTCAAACACTCTGTCTTCCCGGTATTTTTTTCGAGTCCTATAATAGACAGACTCTTATAGTTTTCTATGTCTTTTACAAAAGGCATTTACTAGTGTTTGTTTCTCTCCTTACGAGCTAAATGCTCTGGTTCGATTGACAAGCGTGCACCTTGATGTAATGAAGCAACACCTTCTGCTATTTTTTGAGTTACTTCCGATGGACAGTCACACTCATTTTTGTATTCAGTAGGCTCTGTATAAGTTGTAATAACTCCTTCGAAGTTACGAAGAATAACTCTACCTGGGCTTTGTGAAATAACATATTGAGGCATTACAGGAATTTTACCTCCTCCACCTGGAGCGTCAACAACAAAAGTTGGAACTGCATAACCAGAAGTATGACCACGAAGTGCCTCGATAATTTCGATACCCTTAGAAACAGGAGTACGGAAATGCTCAAGACCCATTGAAAGGTCGCACTGATAAATATAGTATGGACGTATTCTGTTTTTAACAAGAATGTGCATAAGATTTTTCATCACATGTACACAGTCGTTAACACCACGAAGAAGTACCGATTGGTTTCCTAGAGGCACACCAGCATTAGCTAATCTAGCAACAGCAAGTTCTGCATCTGGAGTCATCTCTTGTGGGTGGTTAAAGTGAGTATTCAACCATACTGGGTGATACTTTTTAAGCATGTTAACAAGATCCTCAGTTATACGCTGTGGTAAAACAACAGGAGTACGCGAACCAATACGGATAATCTCTACGTGAGGAATATCACGAAGGCGACTAATAATGTATTCTAATTTCTCATCGCTAATAAGAAGAGCATCACCACCAGAAAGTACAACGTCGCGTACCTGTGGAGTGTTTGCAATATACTCGATAGCTTTTTCGATATTATCGTCTGGAGTAGAAGCATCACTTTGACCAGCAAAACGACGACGAGTACAGTGACGACAGTACATAGAGCACATATCTGTGATAAGGAAAAGAACACGGTCTGGATAACGGTGAGTTAATCCTGGTACTGGTGAATCTTCATCTTCGTGAAGTGGGTCAAGCAAATCGGCATCAGCTTGGTGAACTTCAGCTGCTGTAGGGATTGCTTGCTTACGAACAGGACAGTTTGGATTCTCTGTATCGATAAGAGTAAGATAATATGGAGTGATAGCCATACGCAAAGTTTGCAACGATTTACGCACTCCTTCTTTCTCTTCTTCTGTTAGATGAATATATTTAGTAAGATCATCTAATGTCTCTATGCGGTTTCTAACCTGCCATCTCCAGTCGTTCCACTGTTCGTCAGTAACTTCTGGAAAAAACTTTTTACGATTATCAGTCATAACTATACGTATAATTTTTCGAACAATTCTCTAATACCTGCCGATTTCTTGATGATGTCAAGAGTTAATGCAGCGTGACCAGCAGCATAACCATTACCAACAATCATATCAACATCTTTACCAACACCCTCGGCACCTAAAGCAGCTTTAGTGAACGAAGTAGCCATAGAGAAGAAGTAAACACAACCTCTATCTTTAGTAATAAGGATAGACGACATCTCTGTGTTAGCAATGTTTACGTTGTTAATAACAACATCGCAACCATCTTCGCCAACAATCTTAGAAACTTCTTCATAAACAAACATAACGTCTGTAGCGTCACCAATAATAACTTCGTGCGCAAGACCTAGGTCAAGAATACGTTGAGCGTTCTCTTTAGAGTATTCAACAACAATAACTTTTCCAGTAGAACCAACTTTCTCCATTGCTTGGTAACAGCAAAGAACACCCGATTTACCACCACCACCGATGATACAAACAGTGTCGCCTTCTTTTACTAAACGGTCAACCTGAGCAGGAGCACCAGCAACGTCAAGCGCAGCAAGAGCAAGTTTCTCTGGTACATCGTTAGGAAGAACAGCGTAGATACCGCTAGCAAAAAGAATTGCTTGAGCGTCGGCATCAACCTGATCGTTTGATGTGTTGATATTTGTAATTTTATTTATTTTAAGCGGAGTAAGCGATAGAGAAACTAAAGTAGCAATCTTATCACCAACTTTAAGAGTTTTGTCTGGGAAGTTAGGTCCAATCTCTTTAACTGTACCAATTAACATTCCTCCCGAACCAGTAACAGGGTTTTGCATCTTACCGCGTTCAGCAACAATAGAAAGAATCATCTCTTCCATTTTTGCTTTATCGCCATTGCAAGCACCTTTAATTTGAGTAAAACTTGCCGAGTCAATATTTAATGTTTGAACATCGATAAGAATTTCGTTATCATAGATAGACATTGTGTTATCTACTTTTAACGCTGGTTGTGGTAAAGTGCCTTTTGGCTCAAGAACTCGGTGAGTTCCGTATTTATTTCCTTTTTCCATAATAATCAATTATTAAGCTTTAACCTATTTTTGCTTTAAACCTAAAATCTGACGAGCCTCGGCAGGAGTAGCAATCTCGCGGCCAAACTCTTTAGCTAGACGAACAACTTTTTCGACAAGTTCGCCGTTTGATTTAGCCATAACACCTTTTGCAATATTTGTATTGTCTTCGAAACCAACACGAACGTGACCGCCATCGATAATAGCAGCTGCAGCAAGTGGGAATTCAAAACGACCAATACCAGCAACAGTATAAGTAGCATCGGCAGGAATACTTCCACGTAAGAATACGAAATCGCGAAGATCACCTGAAATACCACCGTTAACACCCATTACAAAATCGAAGTGCATTGGTGATTTGATGTATCCTTTTTTACCAAGGCGTAGAGCCATGTCAATCATCGACTTGTCGAAAACTTCAAGCTCAGGCTTAATGCCACGCTCAATCATCTTCTCGCCAAAATATTTAATAGTATTTTCAGTGTTTTCGAAAACTTCGTCGCCACCAAAATTTAATGTACCACAGTCAAGAGTTGCCATTTCTGGACAAAGCTCTGTTGGTTGCAGACGCTCATCGTTTGTCATACCCACTGCACCACCTGTTGATGGTTGAATAATTACATCTGGATATTTAGCATGGATTGCATCCATAACCGCTTTAAAACGATTCTTATCTTGAGTAGGAGTACCATCGTCCCAACGAACGTGAAGGTGAATAATAGCAGCTCCAGCTTCAATTGCTGAACCAGCTTCACGAACGCACTCTTCAATAGTATAAGGTACAGCAGGGTTATGCTCTTTAGTTACTTCGGCACCGCAAATAGCGGCAGTAATAATTAATTTTTCCATGGTTTTATTTGTTTTTACGTTGACTAGCTTTTGGAGTAACACAAGTACCAGTAGCACGACAAACTACTATAGGCTCTTCAAGAACATCGCAAGCAGAGTCTGAAATATCTGGACGAGGAACAATAACTTTACGAGCCTCGAATTTCATTTTACGGCTAGAGTTTCCCTCTTCAACAATCTCGCCAACAGCCTCAATATAATCGCCAGCATATACTGGAGCCATAAATTCAACCATGTCGTAAGCTTTAAAAAGACCTTCGTCACCATCGCGTTGGATAAGAAGCTCAGTAGCAACATCACCAAAAAGTTGAAGCATGCGTGCTCCATCAACAAGGTTTCCACCATAATGAGCGTCATGAGAGCTCATGCGTAATCTGATCATTGATTTGTTCATAATATATATATTTTAGATTATTTACTGCTTACTAAGAAATCCACAAAAATTGAAGGTGTTTTAACATTTTCTGGGCTTATTTCACCAACTTTAACCATCTCTTGATATTCGGCAATAACAATGTCAGCTGCCATAGCCATTAGTGGGTTCATATTTTGTGTTGTTCCTTTATATATAAGGTTACCTACTTCGTCGGCAACACTAGCACCTATAATTGCAACATCGGCCTTAAGAGGTTTCTCAAGAAGGTATTCTTTACCATCGATAGTAAATACCTCTTTACCTTCGGCAACTAGAGTTCCTAATCCTGTTGGTGTTAATACGCCACCAAGACCAGCTCCTGCTGCACGAATTCTTTCGGCTAAAGTACCTTGAGGACTAAATTCAACTGTAATGTCGCCGTTGTTCATCTGCTCCTGAGTAGAAGGATTAGTACCAATATGAGAGGTAGTAATTTTAACTACTTGTTTGTTTGCAATTAACTTACCAAGACCTCTGTCGGGAAAAGAAGTGTCGTTGCAAATTAATGTTAAATTTTTAACTCCTGATTCAATCAAGCCTTCAATTACTCGGTTAGCTCCTCCTACAGAAAGAAACCCTCCAAGCATAATTGTCATACCGTCTTTTACCTTAGCAACAGCCTCTTCTAACGAAATTATTTTATTCATATCAAAAACAGTTTATTATTTGTCCAAATCAATACTTTACAACACTTTATAAATAAGGTGTAAATTCTTCGACAAAGATAATTTTATTTTTCAATCTCCAATATTATAGACAGCTGCACTGCTCAAAAACAGATTTGAAACTGATAAATATCAACTTTTTTGAAGTCTTTTTTTTTGAATTTTTAAATTTCTTGAGTTGTTTTTTTTATTTATTTGTTGAATTTAAAACATTTGATGTTGTGTATTTAACAAATATGTTAAATATTGGTAAAAAACAAGTGTGGGTGTCGATAAAAATAAACATTGATTATATAGTTATTAAGACAGATTATAAATTACCGAAAATTGAGGGTTTGTATCGGTTTTTATTATACCTGTTTATACCATTGTTTCTGGTTTTCTCCCATGTTTAGCCGTTTTTTTTCATCGAACATTGCTTTGCAGAAATGTTTTGCTATTTTTTCTCATCGAAAATGGGTTTGCAGAAATGTTTTGCCGTTTTTTCTCATCGAAAATGTGTTTGCAAAAATGTTTTGCCATTTTTTCTCATCGAAAATAGGTTTGCAAAAATGTTTTACCATTTTTTCTCATCGAAAATAGGTTTGCAAAAATGTTTTACCATTTTTTCTCATCGAAAATGGGTTTTCAAAAATGTTTTGTCATTTTTTCTCATCGAAAATGTGTTTGCAAAAATGTTTTGCCGTTTTTTCTCATCGAAAATTGCTTTGAAAAATAGGTAGTATTTCAATTTACTTAAAAAAGTTATCAACAGTAGCAAGAATATTCTCACTGCGTATACAACTGTTATATTTCGCTAAAACTAGCATTTCATAACTAGTTACATGTTGATATTCATTTGCTTAACTGTTAATAAAAAATCAACATACACAACTATAGCTAATTGTATAAATTATTATTTTCAATTGCATTATTAATAAAAAATAAACAAATGGAAACTTTACGAGTATTAGCTAGCGCAGAATTAGCAAACACCACTACCACATTATCGTTAAATAGAGTAAAAGAGTTCGATTGGGCAGAAAACAAAGTTATGACTGATACGCTTTCTGAATTAGAGACCGAAAACAACTCTCTATCGTTGTCGTTAATTAAAAATCGTGCAAGCGTGTATACATCGTTAATAAAAGAAACCGATGGGGTATGCGATAACCTATTAACAGGTATACGATTAATTGTTAAGGGGTATTGCTTTTTACCGGGCGATGAAGGGGAGAGTGCAAATAAAATTTTTAGTATAATTAAGCCTCATGCAAACATTACCAGACTGTCGTACGACGAAGAGAGCGCTTTAATAACTTCTATTTACAATAAGGTTACCGATGCCGAACATTTACCTAATCTGGAAAAATTCCCTATTTTAAAACGAATGTTCGAAATGGTTAATACCGAGAATGTAAATATTAAATCGCTACTAAAAGAGAGTGCCGAGTACCGTACTCAACAGGCAGCTATGCTACCAGCTGGCAAGCAAAAGCGCATTGTAATTGATATTTTAAACAGTAGGCTGTTGCCATATTTGCAAATTATTATGTTGTCGGACGAAGACAAATATAAATTGTTATACAACGACATTCAGAATATTATATTAAAAGCAAACACTAAAATTAAAATGTCGGCAACAAAGCCTACCAACGAAGTTGCTCTGGAAAATTAGAAATATATCTCTCGATTGAGATTAAGGGATGTGTTTTTGATTGATTGAATTTTTAATTTGGCACATTGTAAAGTAATGAATGTACGCTGTTAATAATTTTTTTTAAGATAAAGAGGGTGTCCAAAAACTGAATTAAACTGTCATCCTGAGCGTAGTCGAAGGATTGTTTCCTTCGAAGAGACTACGTTTCGACTCC
>JAFGOQ010000170.1 GCA_016926405.1 Bacteroidales bacterium | reverse complement strand
CTCACCATCTTGCACAGGTGTTGCATAAAACTTTTTTGTACCACCACCTACTACGCCGGGCTCACCTCTTTCTATTACTTTATATTTTATCGACATATTCTTTGTTTGATTTTTAACAGTTAATAATTATACTAAAGTGAGGGTTCACTATATGTGAAGCCCTCACTAATGTATAGTTCTGGTTATTTTTTTATAAATTGTTTTGAATATCTTTGTTTACCTTGATACACAACAATTATATAATTACCTGCTAATAAATCTGCCACATCAAGAGTGGTAGTTGAAGGTTGATTCATCCAATTCTTCATGATAGAGCCAGAGGCATTAACAATCCATATATTAATATTATCTTTTTTTGATAAAGTAACTGTTAATTTAGAATCAGTTGGATTTGGAGATATTGACATGGCACTTTCATTATTGAAAACCAAATCTTGATTTACAATACTACCTGATCGGAAACCACCCACGCCAGCAGTTCTACGAGTTACACATCCTGTTGTAAGATTTGTAACAGTTACATAGAATGTTGAGTCTGTTCTAGATAACAAACCAAAAGCAGTTTGATTTGTTGAATATGGATAGGTAGTGTTTGTAACATTATTACCATTATAAATCCACTCAAAAGAATGGTTAGCAACCCAATCAGCACTTGGATATGTAAAATAGACAGAATTAATAGGCGGTACAATTACAGATTCTGTTACAGTAAAGTTTTCTTTTACTATTGATATTGTGTCTATAAAAGAATTACTGAATGAGCAAACACTATTATTGGTATAAGCACGAACAGATACTGAATAATTATCATCAAAACCAGGAGTGTTAACCGTAATTATTCTAGCAGAATCGTTTCCAGTAATAGTACCTAATCCACCCAAATCCCAATCAAAGAAATCAGTTGTACCAGTAGTTGCTGCAGTTAATGTAATTTGATCGGGTAAACCGGCATTAATACAACTTTTTGATACAGTAATGCCCGTTGGTAATGCTGGAGGGAAAGAAATTGCATGTGCTTTATATCCGCCATCACAACCACCTATTCCTTTTGGAGTAACTTTTATTGAATCGCTAATAGCAGCACCTGTAGCAGTAGCAGTTACAGTTAAGCCACCATTACTTGTAGAAATATTAGTCCAACCTGTACCTAAATTCCATTCGTAAGTATCAGCCGCAGGAGTTGTAGCTGTAGTTGAAAAAGAATATGTACTATCTTTCTCTATACAGAATGTTGCTCCTGTAATAGCATTTGCATTACCCGGTTTTACAGAAACATAAGCTTTTGCTACACTGGACTCACAACCCTTAACTGCGACTAAAATAGAATCGTAAAGATGAGCAGAAGCACTAGGTTGTGTTTTGCAAGTTGCAAGAGAATCGTTATTATCTGTCCAACCTGCAGGAACTGTCCATGTAAATTTAGAACCACTTGGATAATCTTTTAAAGTAAAAGTTACTTCATTAGCATTAGATGCAAAGCAATTATTATTTGGTGAAATGGTAGAAACTGAAGAACTAATTGCTCTTGTGATAAATCTGGTACTTTCAGAAGGATTGCAACCACCACCGGAATACGCAGCTTCAACTTTTAAAGTTGCAGGATTTTTATCATCCACTATAACAGTTACTGTATCACCTGTTATTACACCATTTTTAAAAAGCTAAGTAGGTTGATTGCAACTCCATGTATAGGTTAACCCTGCCTGTGCATTTTCCACCCAAAATTGTACTTCGTGACTACCACCGGCAACACATGAAGTGTCGTTAATAATTGGTGCTGGTGCAGATTGGTTTAAAGCCAACCATGTGTATTTTGCAGGGTCACCAATATTACATCTACCTATTTGAGTTTTGATAGTATCTGCTCCTGTTAGTTGATCAATAACAAATGTGATAGAACTGCTGTCTGCCGAATAATAAAGAATAGTATCTACTAAACTTGTTGGTAACTCCCATCTATAATTATCTGCACCAGTGGCACCCGTACCCGTACTTACCCATGGTTCTACAGAATAAGTTACTGTATCTCCTTCTAACACACAAATAGGACCAACTACGGGATTAAGAGTCTTAGTCAAATCAAATAATTTAAACACAGTGTAGTGATACACAAAATGAGGGTCATAATATGGACATGCCATACACAAGGAATCCTCAGGAGCCTCGCAACTAAAGGTAATTGTTCCGGGACGATACTTGGGATAACCTAAACTTCTATCAAATTCTGTTCTTGATCGAATTGTTATGCTTCCATTAGTAGTGTCAAGACTAGCTATCTCAATACCACCGGAAACAGAAAATGATTTGTTTTTAAAAGAACTAAACGGCGCTGAACCTGGCAACTCAATTTGATACGTATTAGTACTTGTTCCATCGCTATTAATACATGTTCCTCCACCACTAAAGGGAATTATTCCATAAGTGGTTTGAGCCGACAAAGAAAACTGAAAAAGACAGCCTATTGTTATTAATAAGGCTCTGAATAAGTATTTTTTTAAATTATTCATGTTTTTTAAAATTTAAGTGATAATAAAATATTACTTATTTTTTCCTGCTTTTGCTGCATGAGCAAAACAGGAAAGGGGGTAGTTAAAAGTCTAATAACTTGTTAAATACAGCCACTCCCTTTCGTTATAAATTTAGAATATTTCTTATCTTTGCCCCCGCTCTGTGTCAGAGTGGAAAGGCAGGGTAACCTCCTTTCTTTTTTAAGGTTCCGTGTCGGTGTGTCAGCACCGGTACGGAACTGCTTTTTTTATTCATGAGGGGTAACTCTAAATCACCCCGTAAGTTTTCTTTATTGTTTTATTATTTCGTTTGTTTCTATTCCATTTATTGTATAGGCTTTTATTAAATATATGCCGGTAGGCAGAGTGCTAATATTAAGCGTTATTTTACTTTCGCCAATATTCTTTTTTTGCAAAAGTGACCTGCCTGATAAATCAACTAATGTTATTTTATCCAGTATATCCGCACTTGATACAGTTAACTCTCCTTTTGTAGGATTAGGATAAACCTGCAAGGTTTTACTAGCCATTTTAATTATAGGTAAGGCATTGACGGTAGTATCAGGTACTACAATATTGCTATAGCTTACAGCACAAGCGTTTTCATCGGTAATAGTTAAGGTATAAGTACCCGCTTTAGGCAAATTAGACTGTGTTACACTAATGCCTAAGGTATCTGTCCATGTATAGGTATAATCGCCCGTGCCACCCGAAACAATAAGTTGTAAGGAATCATTTACCATTAATGTATCTACTTGGATTAAAAAAGGCGATTGTATTGCCAGTACAGAGGTACTTTGGTCGCAACCATTGGCATCGGTTACTGTAGCCTGGTAAGTGCCAGAAGCTAATCCTGTACGTATTTGATTAGAATTGCCATCAGTCCAGCTATAGATATAAGGTTCAACACCACCCACAGGATTTAAGGTAATGCTGCCTGTGCTATCGCCATAACATTGAGTATTGGTTTTAGCATAATCCAAGTGAAAACTGCCACATTGTTCTGACGGAAGGATGCTAATGATATATTGTTGTAGTGGATGCTGGTCTATTCCGTCTCCACCACAAGGATCGGGACCACCATGTGCTGCCGCGCCATAATAATAAACACGCAAATTGGTTTTACCTAATTTAGCATCAGAAGGAATAGTAATTGACCCTAATGAGGTAGAACCAGATGTTGATGAGCGTTGAAACCGCTCACCCGTATCAGTAAAATCGCCATCCTGATTCCAATCTATATAGATATAGGGGGTCATTACTACTCCACCATAATCAGTGTACGAAAACGAATAATTTTCTCCTCGTTTTACGGATGTGGTATAAACACTCTCGGGCATATAGAAAGGCTCGTAATAGGCAGCATTACGAGTATAGCTTAATGTATTGAAAGTAAAGTCATAATAACTCCCTGAATCATAAATTAAATCTGGACAATATGAGATTGGAGCCTCACTAGTAGTAAATGAACCTACACCTTTATTAGACTTTCCTTCACTATTCTTTGCCACTATACTATAATAATAAGTAGTACCCGGTGCCAGGTTTTCGAGTGGAGTATAAGTGGTATCGGTAATATTGCTTGCAACCAATACCGGTGGGTATGTTAGCCCAAAATACACATCGAAACTATCTACCCCTATGGCTTTATTCCAATGCAAGGTTGCATCATTTATAGGAATTGCTTTAGCTCCATTGGCAAAAATAAAAAGTGAAGATTCTAGCTTATTATAGCTTGCATATGTATTTCCTGTTTTATCGTCTTTAATATTTTTATCGTAATGATAATTATTGTTGACCAAATACTCCTTATCGATAAAACAAAAATAAACATAAGGGCTAGATAAAGCTTGTGAACTTATTATAGGCGTAAATTTATACCAAAAAACACATGCCGTATCATTATCATTCATTGCTAAATTTTTTGCGGGCATAAAATGCTCATCCATATCACAAAAGTCCGTTTGAGATGTTCCCCGCTCAAAAGTAGTCCATGTATTTACTCCTTTGGTTACCTTCATTATATTCAGGTTAGTCATGTCGTTATTTGGTTGATTTCCCCGCAAACCGATTGATGCTTGCATTAGCGGTAAATCTCCGGGATAATATACATAGTTTGGGTAGGAACCGGTTACCTTAGCATACTTCATGGTATCCATGAAATAAGTTAAAATTACATGCCCTGTTTTTTCCAATAATTTTATAAATACATATCTTGACACCGGCCCGGGATATCTAGTACTACGCCACTCGACAGTAAGTGCTCTATTTCCAGGAGTACCAGATACTATGGATTTGATTTGATAGGTGGATTTAATGGTATCTTCTATATTTGTTCGTACAAAAGCAGCGATTGTATTTCGTCTTAAATTATTGTATCCATCTTGAAATACACTTCCTTTTTCTCTTTCGTTATAGATAGAAAAATTACCTTCTGAACTCTTACCTAACTTGATATAGTAATTTGTGGATACGGCAAAACGGTCGTAATAATCCCCATCAAAATAAAAGGGAAAACCGATTTCAAAACCACTACCTGATAAAGAGTCTTCGATACTCTCGTTGGAGGCTCCATTATAAATAGCATTTCTGGTTTCATACGGATAAGTTCCGTTAAACATAAGGGTGGTATAAAGTGAATCATAAGAACTCATGAATTCAAATGGTGCAGGACAATCGGTTAATGTATAATTACTTACCTGAGCTTGTACTGACACTGTAATAAACAGCAGGGAGGCTAGTATTTGGTGTTTGAGGGATGTTTTCATAATTGTACTGTTTTGGTTTTTGGGAGTTATATGTTGTACTGCTTACGGCAGTGTATTGTTGTCTGTTTTAGGGGTTTCTATTTAAGAAACAGGTTGTGCTATTGCCGTAATTAAAAACATGGATAAAAACCATGTAGAAATAATAACATTTAGTTTTATAATATTATTCTTTTTCATAATTAATAAAATTTAAATTAAACTTAATTTGAGGTTCTCAATAATCGAAAACCTATATCACTTTGTGTTGTAGAAGGAGTTATTCCTCCTCGAAAATAAACAGTTTGAGCTTCAGCAGGACATCCTTCGCCTCCTCCACGAAAACTTTTTAAAGAACCACTTTCTACTCCTTGTGGATTATCTGTTGGACTACCTGTATAATAACTTGCGTCGTACCAATCGGAACACCATTCATAAACATTACCACTCATATCATAAATGTTTATTTCATTTGGCATTTTCTGTGCAACATCATGAGTTGATCCTCCAGAATTTCCACTATACCAAGCTACATCTCCTACGATATTACTGCCACTATAAGTATAACCATGTGTTTGGTTACCTCCTCTGGCAGCATATTCCCATTCCGCTTCGGTTGGAAGACGTCCTCCTGCCCATTTACAATACTCATCGGCAGCATACCAAGAAATTGCTGCTACAGGTCGGTTCGGAAAGCAATACATAACAGTATCAATGTATCTTATATCTACCCTCCATACGCCATCAATTTTTTCGAGATATATGCTCTCTAAAGATTCTCCAGCATATTTTCCTTCTTTAATAACATCACTCCCATAAGCATTTAGAAAGTTGGCATATTGCTGTCTAGTTATTTCAGTCTTACTAATGTAAAAACTATTAACAGTAACCATATGTACTGGAGCAGTATTACTGGATGTGCCGTAGCCCATTTGATAAGTTCCGCCCATTACACTTACCATTTGCACATCTGCTGCATTGGGTATAGGTGTTGTATCATTAGGTGTAATCGGTGGTATAGGTAATTCATCAGAGATAGTGGTTAAGGGTTCATTATCATTTCCTTTGCAGGAAACAAGCATCAGTGAGGCTACAAGCAAGCCTGTGAATAAACTAAAAATTGTTGTTTTCATAATCTATTTTTTATTGTTAGTTTTTTCGGGTGAGCCAACTATTTCCTCACCAGTTGTTTAGCAAAAATTAGCCTTGTTAACTTTGCTTATTTTTAGAATTATTATTACTTTCGTTCCTTCTCGTGGGAAGGAGTTACACCTCCTTTCTTTTTAATATCCCGTGTCAGTATCGTAAGTACTGATGCGGGATTCTTTTTATTTGTATATTGGTTTATATATTGTACTGCTTTGGCAGTGTATTGTTGTCTTAATTAGTGGTTTCTTTAGTTAGAAACGAGTTGAAATATCTTTGTTTTGTTTTCAGAAAAAAGTTTCGTTTTAATTGCAACAAGAAATAGTGTATTTAAATATTTTTGTTTCACAGGTATTTATAGCAGTAAGAGTAATAGTTTGTGAATTTGTATTCGTATAAAATATAACCGAATTTGCCAACGAAGTGGTATCAATTACCCACGAGTTGAAGTCCCATTTATAAACTACATCATCTTGAGGGTTTGAAATGATGATGGTATCTCTTGTTATACCAAACGGCATACAGGTAGATGGTTCAAAACCGGTTGCAAAT
>JAFGOQ010000169.1 GCA_016926405.1 Bacteroidales bacterium | reverse complement strand
TTTTTGAAACAGCGATTTTGTATGGCCTTGTCGCTCGATAAAGAAGAATGAAAAAACAATTAAAACAGAAAAAACAATTACCGACAAAACACTAAAGAATAATATATTCCTTAACAAAAGATAAACAAACGATTTACGACTAATTGAAAGTGCTAATGTAAAATTACTGTCGTAAAATGAGAGTTGGCTAAATACAGATATTAACGTATATTTTTTACCTCCAACTTTTATTTTATGCTTTAAAGCGGTCTTATTATTTAAGCTCTGTTCTATTTTATCATTCAAATCAAAATACTCAACTAAATCATCCCTTTGTTTAGCATTTGAATAAACAAACCGACCTTTATCATCAATTAACCAACTAGTTGTTTCTAACGAGAAATTATATTTGTCTAAATAATATAGAACATAAGAGATAATGTTAATTTCGAAAAAATGATAATAAGGTTTTCTATCGCTGTTAAGCAGAGGAAATACTAAATAGTCAACTTGGTTTACCGATATAAAGGATATTGACTTAGGGAATGCTACTTCATTAAACAGAGTACCTTTTGAAACAGTTACATCGCCAAATTTATAGTAGAAAGATAAGTTGTTACCAAGAGTATCGACAACATGTAGACTGTTAACTAACACCGAAAAATCTGACAAAAAAGTATATTCCTGAGCAGAGAACGATTCGTCTGAATTATTTGAATAAGGGTAAGCAAACAAATTGTGCTGTCGCGATTCGAAATCAATAATTTTATCGGCTAGCTGAGTTGAACAAAATTCTAACTCTCTATTTATCATCCCTGAATATAAAGCCAATTGTCTTTGATAAAAGATATAAGAATAGACAACTCCTATTAAAAGAATTGTCAAAGAGATGATACTAATAAAGAATCTATTTTTAAGCATTGTGTAGTTATAAACAAACCACACATAAGTTAAGAAAATTAAAACCTAAGTTCAATAAACTATTACAGCCTGTATTTGCCCTCTTGGTCAGACATTACCGAAAGGTAACTTTCGTACCTAAACGGGGGTATTTCGCTATTATTATAAGCTTTCTTAACGGCACAATTAGGTTCGTTAATATGCAAGCAGTTATTAAACTTGCATCCTTTTGAAAGGCTAAAAATCTCGGGAAAGAAATGATACATCTCTTCGCGCTCAATATGAACTATACCAAAACCTCTGATACCAGGGGTATCAATAATATATCCTCCCATTGTTAAAGGGAACATTTCGGAAAAGGTTGTTGTGTGCTTTCCTGTTTTATGAGCATCGGAAATTTCTGATGTTTTTAAGTCTAAAGTTGGCTCAATAAGGTTTATTAATGTCGATTTTCCTACACCAGAGTTACCCGAAAGAAGCGTTACCTTATCTTTCATAATCTCTTTCACCCTATCAATATTTTCGCCAGTTACTGTCGATGTCTCAATACAATCGTAGCCTATTGATTTATAACAGTGACTATAATACAGATAATCTTCTTTTAACTCGTCGGTAAACAGGTCGCACTTATTAAAAATAATTGTAACAGGAATTCTATAGGCCCTTGCAGCAACAAGAAATCTATCGACAAATTCGATATTTGTTTTTGGGTTGACAAGTGTAACAAATAGTAATGCTTGGTCGATATTTGTAGCAATAATATGCGACTCTTTTGAAAGGTTTGTCGATCGACGAATAATATAATTTTTACGCTCGATAATTGTTTTTATCAAACCATTCTGACTTGTCTCGTCTAAAATAAATTCAACATTATCGCCAACAGAAATAGGATTTGTACTTCTAATACCATCCATTCTAAAACGTCCTTTGGCTGCACAGTTATATATATCGCCCTCTGGGGTGCGAACATTATACCATCGTCCTGTTGATTTTATTACAATTCCTTTTTTCAAACCTATATTTTTTTTGCAAAGGTAAAACATTAATAACAATATATGCTCAACCCTTTTTTTATTTGCAGTAGTAAGTATTGCGAAAGATATTCTAACTTCTTTTATTAATTCATATATAAATTAAGAGCCACGAAATTGTATCGCAGCTCTTAATTTATGTTAGGTTGGTAGATTAATCTTCTACGTTAACAACCTCTTTAATTTCTGGAACCTCTTTTTTAACAGCTCCTTCAACACCATTCTTAAGTGTTTGCAAGCTAAAAGGACAGCTACCACAAGCTCCTTGAAGCTTAACTCGGGCAACCATATCAGGAGTTACATCAATTAAAGTAATATCGCCTCCATCGGCTTGCAAATATGGTCGTACCGACTCAATAGCTGCACTTACGCGTTTTTCAATATCTGTCATTTCCATAATTTATGTTTTTATTAGTTCGAACATCCAGCATTTGGATCAATCTCAACAACTTTTGTTGCCTCTTTTGTATTATTTCTTAAGTTAACTTGCTTAATAACCTCGTCGCAAAGCATAGTAAAGGCTTTTGAAGTACCATTACCTTGAATAATTGCAGGCTCACCATTATCGCCACCCTCGCGTATTGACTGAACAATAGGAATTTGTCCTAGCAATGGTATTTGAAGAGAGTCGGCAAGATTTTTACCACCATCTTTTCCGAAAATAAAATATTTATTGTCGGGCAACTCATCGGGAGTAAACCAAGCCATATTTTCGATAAGTCCAAGAATTGGCACATTAACAGACTCTCCGCGGAACATATTAATTCCTTTAATAGCGTCGGCCAAAGCAACTTTCTGCGGAGTAGTAACAATTACAGCTCCAGTAACAGGAATTTCCTGTACCATTGTTAAGTGAATATCGCCAGTACCTGGAGGTAGGTCTATTAGTAAATAATCTAACGCACCCCAATCGCCTTGATTAATTAATTGCTTAAGAGTGCTTGTAGCCATTGGTCCACGCCAAACAAGAGCGTCTTCTTCTTTAACAAAGAAACCAATAGAAAGAACCTTTACGCCATAATTTTCGGCTGGAATAATCCAATCTTTCCCATCGCGTTTTTCTAATGCAGGCTTAGCATCTTCTAGGTTAAACATTTTTGGCATCGATGGTCCGTAGATATCGGCATCGATAAGACCAACCTTAGCTCCTGTTTTTGCCAAAGCAATAGACAAATTGGTTGCTACTGTCGATTTTCCAACACCACCCTTACCCGAAGCAATGGCAATAATATTTTTAACTCCTTTTAAAGGCTCATCTTTTGGTTTCTCGGCTTTAGCTTTTGGTTCGGGCTTTTGAGTTACTGTGAGAATATTCCCTTTAATATCGATACCCTCGATAGCAGCAGTAAGAGCACGCACGCAACCACTTTTTACGCTATTGATAAAAGGATCGTTAACACGCTTAAAATTCAAAATGAAGCTTACTTTAGCACCATCAATTTTAAGATTTGATACCATTCCATCTTCAACAATACTTCTGTCGGAGTCGGGATGTTTAATTTTATTTAATACCGATAGTACATCTTTTTCATTGATACTCATATCGTATAGTTTTATTTTAACAAGCCTCAAAGATAACATTTTTTGGTTATTTAGATTAAAACAAAATAAAAATAACAAATAATGATAGATATTTAGGATGGTAAAACCTGAAGTAACAATTGCAATAGACTTCGCCATATTTACCACAAACAACAATCGTTATTTTTAATTCAGACCAAAGAGTTAGTATTTTGAATAAAATAAAAGGTGTTTAATATTACTTATCAGCATTGGAACTACCAATGCTGATTATTGTAGCTACTATGAGAACTTTGAGGTTAATACAATTATCTACTATTGAGGTATTATTGAATTTAACCGCGATATTGAAAAGAGCAAAATGATAAACCTCGGAAATTGGACTAATAGACGTAAATTGATTAAGACACTTGAGTATTTTACCAAGCTGGTTGATTAGTTGTTGTAGAGAGTGCCAATATTCTGTTTTTGAAAATATTGTCTCTATATGTCAGCATAATGATTTTCATTCTATTTACTAAGTTTCCTACACAAAATGCAATTTTTTAATTCATTTTACTACTAAACTACACGAAATACAATAGTTTTTATTTTTTTACTACAAAACTCCACGAAATACAACTATTTATATCTTTTTATTAGGTATCCAGCGAGAAACACCATTTTTTATTTCTATTTACTACGGCTACAACCAGAAACACCACTTTTTATTTCATTTTACACACTTTACAATCGGAAACACCACTTTTTATTTCAAAATACTAATGTTTTTGGTGTTTTCATTAAAACTTATACATTAAACACTTAGAATTCAATAATCTTAAATAGCAACACCCCTTGTAATAATTATTATCGCTTCGTAATAGTATAATGATGAGTGGAAGAATATCTGCAGAGCAGATAACCTTAATAAAAATGTTCTGAGTAAAGTTATTGAGGCTATGGTAGAGCGAATGATAGTCTAGTAATTTAATATTATGCAAAAAAAACAAAGCCCACTCACATTTTACTGCAAGTGGGTTTTAGTTTATTTATATACCGCTCGGCATTACAAATGCCTTTTTATAATTCTACAAAACGAGTTACATCCTCGTTACAAACGAGGACGAGGTGGGTTAATGTTTTTTATTTGTTTAGTTACTCTACGATTAGTGGAGTGTATTATATATCACCACATTTTTAATTTGGGTAGAATAACAATTAAAATTAGGATCTTTGTACTCTATACGAAGCGTAGGTAATAACTCTAGTAAAATCGATCTATAATCACTTATGTCTTTAGACCATAAATCAGTACCTAATAGAAGATAATCATAAAATTCTACTACTATAAACTCCTTTGAAGATAGAATTCTATTTTTCCCAAATAAAAAGGGTATTGCTTTAATTTTATTAAGATAATTTTTGCCAGAATATGTAAATAACAAATTTATTTCTGTTTCTGATGGATAAAGATAGACAAGTTCTTTACTATCATTAGATAATACAAAAGATACAAATATCTGGGGTCCGTCTTCTTCTCCTTCAATTATCTCATTATCTCGTATATTCGGATTAACATTACTTACAATAATCTTATTTATAATAATATTTGTCTGAGAATGAGCATTTATTATAAAAACAAAGATAGCAACACTTAAAGCTAATGATTTCATATACATTTCTTTATACAAACAAAATATTATCTTACATTTTTCATTCCGTATTTAATTCCATATAATCTAACAGAATTAATATAAGTACTTATTATAGGATTTTGTTGCATATTCATCAATAAATAAGAATATGAAGAATCCATAGTCTGTGCTATAACAGCATTAGATTCTCTTTGGTTAGGCGTCTGGTTATAATAAGCTTTTAATCCTAATCTTGAAAAATCATTGTAATGTTCTTTTTCATGAGATAACATATTGGTAATAATATTTGAGTGATCAGAATAACCATTTTCAGCATTACCATAGAGTCTGATTTTTATTTTTTCAGTATTAATAGGTGAATTATCAGATGGTTTTTCTGAAGAGAAAGCCATACCACCACTTTTATCTTTTCTTTCTTCTTGTACAAGAAGAAGATTAGTTGGGTTATAGTGCTCATAAACTGTTAATTGATTATCAGGAGACATTTTGCACCGAGCTTTAGAAAATAATTCAGATTTTTCTACTCCTGTTAAATGTTCAATTGATTCTGTACCATTTTCGTTTACAGTTTTGTTATTATTCCAAACGCCTTGATCCATAATCCTTATATAATCAGTACTAGCGTTATCGGAGCCTAAAAAATTCCCAGTATACGAAAAATAATCATCATAGTTCATTCCATTAAAATCAATAAATCTCATTGGATTATTACCGCTAAAATGATAAGTTGATTGAGAAGAATAACTTTCCGCCAGTGGGTCAATCGCTCCCCATCTTCCGATATCAGCCATATAGAACCTCGCGCCATAATCTAACCAATCGGTCTCCTCTTGTAGCTCTTTGCCATTGTAAAGGTATTTGTTATCGGAGTTTTTAATTCTAAAACGCATTCCAAAAGGATAGTAGTTGTTTTTTTGTGTTACTTCTCCCGTTTGGTTTACCGCTATACGAGTGTTACCCAAATGGTCTTTTAGGTGGAATTCGTAGGTGGCAGTTGTGCCATCGATATTCATAAGTCCTTCGGAACAGATCATATATTGTAGATTATTGTCTTCGTAAACAAAGTTACCAAAATAATATTTTATTTTACCGGGCAATAAATTTGCTAGTTTACGTCCAGAGGCATCGTAGATGTATTTAACAGACCTTACACCATTGTTGTCAGTTTTGGTTAACGAGTATGGCAGATTAAGATAGTTGTATTTAATATTAGTCAAACCTTTGTTATTGTCAACTATCATGTTCCCATTTAAATCGTAGGCATACGTATTGCTTGTACCCTGCTTAAAACCATTATCTTTAAAGTCAACTGATTTATCTACAACACTCTGTAATTGATTGGTTCTATTGTCACCAATATTGTAATTATACTCTAGTTTATCAATTTCTGCTTTACTGCGAATTATCATAGTGCGGTTCAATTTAGTGATATTTCCATTTATATCATAATTATAATCGGTATTATAACCTCCAGCCACTGATCCCCCTGAATAATTAGCAATTGTCAAGCGGTTAAGATAGTCGTATGAGTATTCATACTTACGTATTAGCTTAGATTCTTCTGCATTTTGCCAGCTTGTTCCACTAATATTACCATTATACTGTGCATCTTTTTCTAATCCAGAAATTGGATTATTATAATATAAATTCATAGCAAACAGGTTATCTT
>JAFGOQ010000168.1 GCA_016926405.1 Bacteroidales bacterium | reverse complement strand
TTGCTAAAAATAAAAACAAAACTACTCCACACGATATTTATATCTTTGGTCACCGCCATATTCCAGAAGTATTAAATATTGACAACAATACTAAATATGTAAACTTAGGCGACTGGATTTCGCATAATACCTATGGCATATTAGAAAATGGCAAATTCTCGTTAAATTCTTTTAAAGATTAAAACTATGAAGCAATATCTAGATTTATTAGACCACGTTTTACAAAATGGAACAGTAAAAGAAGACCGCACTGGAACAGGAACAAAAAGCGTTTTTGGATACCAAATGAGATTTAATCTGGAAGATGGATTTCCTTTGTTAACAACAAAAAAACTTCATACAAAATCTATAATTCACGAACTTCTTTGGTTTTTAAAAGGTGAAACTAATATAAAATACCTTCAAGACAACGGAGTAAGAATTTGGAACGAATGGGCAGATGAGAATGGTGACCTTGGCCCTGTTTACGGCTCTCAATGGCGATCGTGGATAAATGCAAAAGGCGAAACTATCGATCAAATATCTCAAGTTATTGATTCCATAAAAAACAATCCCGATTCGCGAAGACATATTGTTAACGCTTGGAATGTAGGCGAGATAGACAACATGGCTTTACCTCCTTGTCATATTCTCTTTCAGTTCTATGTAGCAAACGGAAAATTATCGTGTCAACTTTATCAACGAAGCGCCGACATTTTTCTAGGAGTTCCTTTTAATATTGCTTCATATGCCATGCTTCTTTCAATGGTAGCTCAAGTTACAGGACTAAAACCTGGTGAATTTGTTCATACCCTCGGCGATGCACATATTTATCTAAACCATATTGAACAGGTAAAAGAACAACTCTCTAGAACACCATACAGTTTACCTCAATTAGAAATCAACAAAGATGTAAAGTCTATTTTTGATTTTAAATTTGAGGATTTTAAAATTGTTAATTACAACAGTCACCCGCACATAAAAGGCGAAATAGCTATTTAATTATGAATCTATCAATAATTGTTGCAGTTGCAACTAATAACGCAATCGGAAGAAATAACGATTTAATATGGCATATTTCAGACGATCTAAAAAGATTTAAGAAAATCACAAGTGGTCATTCTATAATAATGGGTAGAAAGACATTCGATTCTATCGGTAGAGCATTACCTAAACGTAGAAATATTATCATTTCAAGACAAGAAAATTTGGTAATTGAAGGTGTAGAGATTGTTAATTCGCTTAAAAAAGCACTAGAGTTAACAAAAGATGAGACCGAAGTTTTTATTATTGGTGGTGGTACTATTTATGCCGAAGCTTTACCATTGGCTAATAAATTATACTTAACAGAGGTTCATTCCAACCCAGAGGCTGATGTCTTTTTTCCTGAGATAAACCGCAAGCAATGGAAAGAAACTTTTAGAGAAAACTGTTCGTCAGATGATTACTCTTACAGCTTTGTTGATTTAGAGAGAATTTAATTGTTTAACAACCTTAAATTACTTCTTTAATCGCTGAACCACAATTCCACAAATTATTAACATTAATCCGAGAAAAGTGGTAAAATAAATATCCTCCTTTAGTATTAATGCAATAAATATTAACGACATAAAAGGAACTAAATAAACAAAGTTACTAAGTTGTTTGGTCGATTTTGAAATAGTTAACGCTGTAAGCCATAGAGCAAAGGTTATCCCCATCTCAAAAAGCCCAATATATATCGAATATAAAACTCCATTAGTATTCCAATTAAAATCAATAGGATTAAGGAAGTAAATAATAGTAATGATTACCGAGCCCCATAAAAATCCAAAAAATAGTTTTACTATTTCGTGGCCATTACATTTCATATTCCAGATCCAGTAAAAAGCCCAAATAATTGAACTTCCTAGAGCAAGAGAAATTCCTGTTATATTGCCAGTTGGCAGAGTAGAAAAATTTCCTTGCAACGATATAATCACCACCCCAATAAAACTTATAGTTAAAGCTAAAATACTTCGTACCGAAATTTTCTCTTTTAACAACAAGGCCGAAAGAAGAACCAAAGTTATTGGCCAAATAAAGTTCAGTGGCTGCGCTATTTGAGCGGGAATTAAGGTGTAAGCCTTAAAAAGAATTAAATAATAAGCAATTGGATTTAATAATCCTGCAATCAATCCATTAAAAACTTTCGACTTTAAATCTTTAGTCGTTTCTGCCAATAAATTTTTATAAATAATAATAAAAAAAATAGCAACAGTAGATGTGATTGTAGCAACTAACAATACTTGGGTAAGATGTAATTTACACAAAGCTAGTTTAAAAGCCGTTGCTGCCGTTGACCAAAATAGAATAGCCAAAAAACCATAAACTAACGATATATTTTTAGCAGCTTTCACTCCTTATACTGTTAAATCTCTTGTAAATTAGTTCTAAAAGGATAGACCTTATTTGGAAAAGTTTTATTTATCTGATTAGTTAATTCAAAATCTAGAGTATCTAAAAATGTCTTCTCTTGTTGTTTATTAGAGAAAACTGCAAGAACCGAAAATGTTAAACCACCTTCCTGTTCGGCACCAATAACCTGATTAAAATATAGATTTTCGGCAAGTCCGCTCTTTTTAATAGCTTCAATATAGTTAAATTTCATCCAAACAATCCATTCGTTGGCGACTTCCTCAACTACCAAAAATGTTGTACTTAGTGTGTGTCTCATATCAATTATTTTTCTCAAAAATGCGGATTATTTTTTTACCAACATAATTAATTATTGAAACAAGAACTACCAACAAACCTTAACAATCATTACAAGAAACTGATAATACTAAAGTTACAATAAACAAATTCTAAGAAACTACTTCTTTTTCTGTGAAAAACACTCCCTAAAAATAACGGGAATAAGCAATAATAAAAAGACAGGACATGCAGCTAGAGCAGCATATAAAAGGCTTTCAAAACTAAAAGAATTAGAATCTATAACTGGGTTTTCCGACAAAATACAAACATTCATCTTGTAAAAGATAAATGTAACAATACAGAAAATCAAAATTGTTAATCCAAAGAGTTTAAATATTTTCATTAAGGACAATAGATTACAAGGCATAATTCCATATTGATATGGTGGCTACCTTGAGTTTTAGTATATAGAGTATTTATTATTATGAAAGAATTTTATTGACATAAAATTCAGATGGTCAAAACCAGGTCATCGAAATTAATAAATATTTAGTTATTACAAAACTATATTCTAATATTATAGTTCTATTTTATACTTTTGTTGGACAAAAAGAGAAAAATATGATTACTATAGAACAACTAAAAGAGATTATAAGCCGACGAGATGCGCTGAGGAGGCATCTTTGACATTGATAATAAATTAATACAGTTAGAAGAAGAAGAGCAAAAAACACAAGATCCCGATTTTTGGAACAATCCAAACGAGGCAGAAAAGCAGATGAAAAAAGTTGCCTCTATTAAACATTGGACAGAATCGTTTACCAAAGCAAGTTCGCTAGTCGAAGATTTGATTATACTATTCGATTTTGCAAAGGAAGGGGAAGCCGAAGAAAGCGAAGTTGACACAGCTGTTAACGACGCTATTGAGTCTATCGAAAATCTTGAAATGCTCAACATGCTTGGCAAAGAAGAGGATAAGTTTGACGCTGTACTTAAAATTAATGCAGGCGCTGGCGGAACCGAAAGTCAAGACTGGACAGAAATGCTTATGCGAATGTACATTCTTTGGGGTCAAAAAAACGGCTTTAAAGTAAATGAGATAAACTATTTAGCAGGAGATGATGCAGGAGTAAAAACTGTAACTCTTGGTTTCGAAGGAGACTTGGCATACGGATACCTAAAAAGCGAAAATGGTGTTCATCGCTTAGTTCGAATATCTCCTTTCAATGCACAAGGTAAGCGTCAAACATCATTTGCATCGGTTTTTGTTACCCCTATGATTGACGATACTATTGAGATTAATGTTAATCCAGCCGATATTACGTGGGAGACATTCCGATCAGGTGGTGCTGGAGGACAAAATGTTAACAAGGTAGAGACAGGTGTACGTGTACGCCACAAACCTACTGGTATTATTGTTGAAAATACTGAATCACGATCGCAGCTAGGGAATAAAGAGAATGCTATGCGAATATTAAAATCGCATCTTTACGAACTTGAATTACGCAAACGCGAAGAGTCTAAAGCAGAAATTGAAGGACAGAAAAAGAAAATTGAGTGGGGCTCGCAAATTAGAAGTTATGTTTTACATCCATATAAAATGATTAAGGATGTTCGCACAAGCTACGAAACTTCTAATGTTCAAGCAGTTTTAGATGGTGATCTAGACGGCTTTATAAAAGCTTACTTAATGCAATATGGTGGTAGTAACGAAGATTAATCAAAATAACTCCATTATACTTTTATTTGTTTTTTAATAGTAAAGAATTAGTTTTATCCCATTATATATGATAAAATCTCCTAAATATAGAATAGTCGTATCATCAATTTTTATAATCTCTGCTTTGGCAGTGTTTTTAATTGGTGTCGAGATGGATAACTCTATAAACATAGTTAAAAACGAAGAGGTTACATATTTAAAAGAGAAGGTTGATAATGCCAAATGGAAATTCAGATACGAGATTGGCACAATTGAAAAAATGTTAAAAGTAGCAGTTAATTTTGCCGATAATTCAGTCCTTACTCCCAGCTCTTTTGAAGAAAATAACAATTTCGCAATTCCTTTTCTTAACAGTTTTTCGCGACTAAAAACATTTGTTATTGCCGATGTTAATGGAAATGAATATGCTATTACTAAAGAAGATGGAACATGGTTATCGTCGGTTAATATTCTTGACAATGGGAATATTTACGAAAAGAAAGACAGATGGAAAATCTCTAATAATAAAGTTGACACTATTGATAAATGGATAACTGCTCCTAACGAATACGACCCGCGCCGTAGACCTTGGTTTCAGATGGCTTTAGGAAATGAAATCCAACATCAGGTAAACTGGACCAATCCGTATGTTTTCCATACACAAATGATGCCTGGAATCACTGTTTCTGTAAAATCAACAAAACAAAGTCCAGTGGCTGTTGTAGGATTAGATATTCTGCTTACAGACATGTCTGACTTTACAATGAATTTCTCAGAAGATAACTCATCGAAGGCTTTTATATTAGCAAACGATTTAAAAATACTTGGAGTTCCCTTCTATAATAATATGATGTCTGAAAAAGATGTCAAATCATTATTAATGAAGGATTACAAAACACTAAAGCAGGAGTCGTTTACTAATGCTGTTAGTAAATGGGTTACACTAGAAAAAAATAAATACGAACCTTTTACATACCATGCCGATAATAATAAGTGGTATTGCCAGATAGTTCCTTACAATTTAGAGGGCGACAAATATTTTTTAATGGGGATAATAATACCAGAAAGTTCGTTACATAAATCGGCCAATTTCATACGTATTGTATCGATATTAATTTTTTCACTAGCCTTTGTTCTTCTAATTAGAATAGCTACAATTCAACTTATTAGATTATACAGAAAAAAATAACGAATATATCAATTAATAAAAAAGGTGTAAACTCTATTATTCAGATTTACACCTTTTTTATTTTCTATTTGTATACTATCTCTCGCCCGAAAGGAGTTAATGCTAATGCCGCCAATTTAAAGTGCTGCTTCCCAAAAGGTATCCCAATTATGGTAATACAAAGCAGTAAGCCGAATACTATATGCGACAGACTTATCCAAATTCCACCTATAAAAATCCAAATAATATTCATAATTGTCGAAAGGCATCCCGACGATGATTCCCTAACACGTGTTGTCTTCCCAAATGGCCAAATGGCTAATCCTGCTAATTTTATTGTTTGAATACCAAATGGAATACCAACAATTGTTATAATCAACAAAAAACTAGCACATAAATACTCAAGTGCTATAAATATGCCACCAAATAGCAGCCAGATAAGATTTCCTATAATTCTCATAAATTTTAATTTAGGTTATAAGACAAATATAATTGAATATTGACCACTTGCTTAATAATATAGTTAACAAGTTTTTTTTGCAACGTGGTTTTGTATATTTTTACTTCTGCAAAAATAAAGATATGACTTGGTATACATTAGCAATTATTTCGGCACTATTTTCGGCAGCCGCAGCAATATTCGAAAAAAAAGCACTTTTAAAAGATTCTGCCCTAAATTTTTCGACATTGCTTGCCACTGTTAATCTAGCGTTATCTCTGCCTCTGTTTTATTTCAATCAAGCCATATCAATTACCGATCCTCGCCTTTTAGTTCTTCTATTTAAAACTTTCTTTGGCGCATTGGCTTTTCTCTTTATTATGAAAGGTTTAAAAAACCTTCAGATAAGTGGAGCTCTTCCTCTTTTAGTTTTAACTCCTGGATTAGTAGCCATTGCCGAGTATTTCTTTATTAACGATACCATTACGAAAATTGAAACTTATGGTATAATTCTTATGTTAATTGGCACTTATGCTTTGCAAATTGACAACACAAAAGGTTTTTTTCATCCCATTACAGTTTTTATAAAAACAAAGGGCCGATTATATTTAGTAGCTGCACTATTAATCTTTACTGCAACATCAATAATCGACAAACTTCTATTATCTGAATACAAACTAAATCCAAAAACTTTTTTTGCTTGGCAACATCTGTTTCTATTCATACACTTTACAATTTTTGCTCTAATAATTAGATTATCAAAAGGAAAACTAGATTTACGCAAAAGCTGGAAGTTAAGTTGGAAATGGATTCTTTTAGTAAGTGTTTTCACAATTATTTATAGATATTCACAAATTGAAGCAGTAAAGGCGGGTAAAGTATCGCTAGTTTTAACAATAAAACGCACTTCGGTATTCTTTGCTGCTATAATTGGTGGAACAATTTTTAAAGACACTTCGCTTTTACGCAAAGCAATTGCCATTATTATTATGCTCACTGGTGCAGCACTAATATTAATCACTTTTTAATACTATGACAGATATATATACAAAACCAACTGGATCGTACATTAGTTTTATGAGCAACAAGGTTAAAACAAATGGAGGTATTAATCTTGCACAAGGAATACCTGGTTTTATGCCACCAAAAGAGTTGCTCGACATTTTAAAAGATATGGTTAACATGCCTTTTCACCAATATGCTGCCGGAAATGGCGATCCTGAACTTGTTGAGGCTATTATTAGCTATCACAGTAACGAACAAAAAATCTCACCTAATCAATTATTGGTTGTACAGGGTGCTACTGAAGCGCTTTCGCTAATATATATATATCTTAAAAAAGAGCTTGGAACAGCGTTTACAACAATGGCTTTCGACCCAGTGTACGAAGTTTACAAGAATCTACCACATATTTTCGATGGCAATTTTGTTTGTTATCCACTTTCATCAAACAGTTTTAATATTGATAGTATCCGACTATTTATTGTTGAAAATAATGTGAAGCTTATTTACGTTGGTTCTCCTGGTAATCCTTATGGATTGTCGTATACTAAGAAACAGCTTAATGAGCTAATTAAGTTATCGCAACAACTCAATTTCTATATTGTAATAGATGCTGTTTATAAGGACTTATATTTTCACACTCCTCCTTATCAACCTATCGATGTTAACAACAATAATCTTTTTTATGTGAATAGCTTTTCCAAAATGCTATCAATTACTGGATGGAGAATAGGTTATTTTGTTTGCTCAGAACAAAACATGACAAAAATCCGATCGATTCACGATTATACAGGGCTTTGTGCCCCTTCTCTATTCCAAAAAGCGCTAGCAAAATATCTACAAACCCACAATTTTGGAATAAAATATTTAACCAAACTACGAGAGACCCTAAACAATAATTACAACTTTTTAAGTAACGAGCTTATTAAGCTTGGATTCACAATTCCTAAAACCGACGGTGGATATTTTGTCTGGGCAGAGCTTCCAAAGGGTTATTCCGATGGATTTAAATTTACAATAGACCTATATAATAATTACAAAGTGGCAGTAATTCCGGGCGAACACTTTTCGGCAAGCTGTAGTAATTATATTCGATTTAATGTGGCTCGTGAATTTTCGGAGATAGAGAACGCCGTTGAACAACTTAAAAAATTCTTCGCAAATTGTTAGTTATAATTTATATATCGGCAATTATAACTATTGCTTACGTGGCTTTTGCTACAGTAACTTTTATTGGTTTCTTAAAGGCTAAAAAAAACAGCGATAATATTATTGAATCGACAAAACAGATTTCGGTAATAGTTCCTTTTAAAAACGAAGCAAACAACATACTTAGACTAATTGAGTCGTTAAAAAAACAGACAAATAGCAATTTCAATGTTTTGTTAATTGACGACAATTCTACCGATAATAGTTACTCTATTGCTGAAAAAGCGATAATCGGCATAACAAACTTTAGTTTATATAAAAACCCATTGAGTGGAAAAAAAAGAGCAATTGAATTTGCTGTTAGTGAGTCGACAAATAATTATTTTGTTACAACCGATGCCGACTGCCTCATCACAAAAAATTGGATTAATTCAATAGTCAAAAATAAAATAACAACAAGTAACCAAATGGTTATTATGCCTGTTTTAATGACCACTTCTGACAACTCTTTTTTGTCGCATTTTCAACGAAACGATTACTTGGCTTTGCAAATGACAACAGCAGGAATGGCTGCTGTAGGAAATCCGGTGATGTGTTCGGGAGCAAACCTTTATTTCACCAAGGAGTTGTATAATAATTGTAAAAGATGGTTGCACTTCGACTTACCTTCGGGCGACGATATGTTTCTTATGCTTGCATCAAAGAAACAGCAATTTAACATTGGTTATTTGCTCGATAATAATGTTGCTGTAGAAACAAAATCAGAAATTGGACTTCGCAATTTTGTTAATCAACGAATACGCTGGGGCAGCAAAGCAAAGAATTATACCGATAAAGGGGTTATAATTATTGGATTAATACCACTGCTTACATATTTATCTGTTTTAATTAATATTATACTGTCTGTAAATAATTTTATATATCTGTTTACTGCATTATCCACAATGGCTATTTTAACTATATGTAACTACTTTTTAATTTACTCTTTCATACGTTTCTTTAAAAAGCAGAAAAAAATAAAATATTTTGTCCTTTCGCAGTTAGTTTATCTGCTATATTTCCCAATAATTGCCCTTTTATCTTTTATTGGTATTTATAAATGGAAATAAGGTATATTGTTTTTACCTATAAGGATCGAAAACGCAAATATTTTTAGTACTAAAACCTATAACACAGAGCTATATTTTATGGCACACGAGAATTTCTGGATTAAGTTTAAAAAAAACAAATTAGCTGTTGCAGGATTATTATTTATTGTTGCATCGGTAGTAATTGGGCTATTCGGATATATTATTTCACCCGATTCAACACCTTTTGCCAACAATCAGCATATTGAGATTACAACTATAAAACCTGGCAGCGATATTAATTTTTTACATATTACAAATAATCAACAACCTACTGAGAGTAACTTTTTTGCGAAACTTATATTTGGGGAAAAACTTAACCATCGCGAAATACCATACGACTCTATATATTTCACACGAAACAATGTTGTAATTAGGGAATATTCCGAAGGAGGTGTAGCTAAACTTTTTCATAAGTTTAATATAGCCGATGTCTGCTTTGCTCTAAAAGAAGAACCCAAAGTGGTAGGAGCCGATTTTTCGATAGTAGATATTAAGAACAATTACATTTCAATAAACCGAAAAGAACTTCAACAAAAAGTATTAAAGGAACACACCTATAACAGAACTTTTTTACTTGGGACAGATAGGTTTGGACGCGATTTATTATCGCGACTAATTATTGGAACACGTATTTCATTATCGGTAGGATTTATTTCAGTAGCAATATCACTTATTCTTGGAATTTTTCTTGGTGCCATAGCAGGATATTACCGCGGATGGATTGACAATATGGTAATGTGGTTTGTAAATGTAATGTGGAGCGTCCCTACTCTGCTTATGGTTATTGCTATGACTATGATTCTTGGAAAAGGATTTTGGCAAGTGTTTATTGCCATTGGTTTAACAATGTGGGTAGAAGTTGCTCGCGTAGTGCGTGGACAAGTTCTTAGCGTGCGCGAAAAAGAGTATGTAGAAGCTGCTCGTGCACTTGCTTTTAGCGACTGGCGAATAATGTTTCGTCATATCTTACCAAACGTAATTAACCCAGTAATAATAATTTCGGCAGCAAATTTTGCATCGGCTATTCTTATAGAGGCTGGTTTAAGCTTTTTAGGCATAGGCGTTCAACCACCAGTACCTTCGTGGGGAATGATGATTAAAGAGCACTACGGTTATATAATAATGGACAAAGCATTTCTAGCGGTTGTGCCGGGTGTGGCAATTATGCTAATGGTTTTAGCTTTCACTCTGCTTGGATCGGGATTAAGAGACGCTCTAGATACTAGAGATTAGCAACAAAAGAAACATATTTCATATAACTCAAAACTTTAACCTACTGCTTTAGTTTTTTTTTACAAACCCTATAAACAGTAACACTTGCCTTTAACAATCCCGACATCGCCCTTTTGTAGGTCGATATTGCCGTCTGAAAGTTCTAGCTCGCCCTTCTGAACTTCGACTTCGCTGTTCGGAACCTCGATCTCGCCCTTCTAAACCACAAAATTGCCGTTTAGAAGCTCTAACTTGGT
>JAFGOQ010000167.1 GCA_016926405.1 Bacteroidales bacterium | reverse complement strand
GAAGATAAAAAAGAGAAGTAAATAAATTAAATATATGGTAATATAATAGAAAGAGAATAATCAAATTAAACAAAATATGGCAAATAAAAGTTTGCAATTAGCGAAAGCCGAAAAAAACGACGAATTTTACACACAGTATCACGATATTGAGAAGGAGATTACTGCATATATTGAATACAATCCTGATGTATTTAGAGGTAAAACAATTTTATTACCCTGCGATGACCCAGAATGGAGTAATTTCACTAAATTTTTTGCACAAAATTTTGAGAGATTCGGCCTGAAAAAACTCATTAGTACCAGTTATGCGGCAGATAGTAAAAATTATAAAAGCGATTATCAACCAACACTCTTCGAGACGAGTGACTCACAGTATAATAAAAACAAAACTTCTAAAAATGGTAAAATTTTTACTCTCGCTAAAGACAAAACCGGAGATGGTAAGATTAATGTTGATGATCTTGAATGGTATTATTTAGAGGGCGATGGAGATTTTCGCAGTGATGAAATAAAAAAGTTGCGCGACGAAGCAGATATCATCATCACTAATCCGCCTTTTTCTTTATTTCGCGAATTCTTAATGTGGATTATAGAAGCTAATAAGCAGTTTGTAATAATTGGAAACCTCAGTATTATTACAACTAAAGAAGTATTTCCTTTGATAAAAAATAATAAAATGTGGCTTGGTAAAGGATTCCACGCCGGCAATGCGTATTTTTCTACCCCTTTTGCAAAAGAGTACGCGGAGGGAGTATATAATCCTAAAACTGGTTTAGTTAAATTTCGAAATTGTTGTTGGTTCACTAATCTTGATCACGGAAGGCGTCATCAATTTTTACCTCTTATGACTATGGCAGATAACTTGAAATACAGCAAGCATAAAGAGATTAAAGGAAAGAAATCATATGACCATTACGACAACTATAAGGCTATCGAAGTACCATTTACTGATGCCATCCCCAGCGATTATGATGGCGTAATGGGAGTTCCAGTCAGTTTTTTAAACAAACATAATCCAGACCAATTCGAGATTTTAGGAAGTGATTATAACGTTAAAGAGGGTCTATTGCCTAAAATAGTTAACCCTAAGTGGAAGGATAAAATAGATAGAGGATATTTAAATAATAAAAGACTTTATACTCGAATACTTATTAAACATAAGAAGAAAACAATATGAGAACAACCTTAAAAACTAACATCAGTGTCAAAGATATTTGCAAGGGGTTTGTTTATAACGAACTTGAAGGCAAGGGGTTGTTCGGCCTTTCTGGCAAGCTAACAATCCAGCCTGAATATCAGCGTAATTACATTTACGCCGATGGTAAAAAAGATGTGGCAGTCATTGAATCAATCCTAAAAGGGTATCCAATAGGTTTGATTTATTTTGTAAAAGTAACTGACGATAATTTTGAAGTTTTAGACGGGCAACAACGTATCACCAGTATCGGACGCTTTGTTACCGATAGGTTCGCAGTTAAAGACGAGAATGGCATGGAACAATATTTTAGCGGTATTGCGGCAGACAGACAGACAAAAATTTTAACGACGAAGTTGCTCATTTACGAATGTGAAGGCACCGAAACTGAGATAAAAGAGTGGTTTAAAACGATTAATATTGCCGGCATTCCTCTTAATAATCAAGAGCTGCTAAACGCAGTGTATTCTGGGCCGTTTGTAACACTTGGTAAAGAAGAGTTTAGTAACAGCCAAAACTCTAATATTCAAAAATGGAGCGCTTACATAAAAGGCAGTGCCAACCGACAGGAGTTTTTGGAGCGCGCCTTTGATTGGGTGAGCAAAGGAAATATTGGAAATTATATGAGTAGTCATCGTAAAAACAAAAACATTACAGAATTAAAAACTTATTTCAATAGTGTAATTGATTGGGTTTCTGGTGTATTTATAGACGTGGAAAGTGAGATGCGCGGACTAGAGTGGGGACGATTGTATGAGCAGTATCATAAGAAGGCATATGACCCAGCAAAAGTATCGGCAAAAGTGCAAAAACTTTACGGCGACCCTTATGTTAAAAACCGTAAAGGTATTTTTGAATACATCCTCGGCGGTTCAACGGACACAAAATTACTTGATGTACGAGTTTTTGACGAGGCGACTAAAAAATCAGTTTACGCGTCACAGACAAAGACTGCTAAAGCTAAAAATAGATCAAATTGTCCTGATTGTGCTATGGGGCACGACGCTAACAAAAGTAAAATATGGGGCTTTAAAGAAATGGAAGCTGATCATGTATCAGCCTGGAGTAAGGGAGGGGAAACAACGGCCAAGAATTGTGAGATGCTATGCATAAGACATAATCGAGCTAAAGGAAATCGATAAAAATTTATGAGCTGTACGGGTGGACTGAGAAGGAGATAAAGATAATAAAAATATAAAATATAATATGACAAAAGAAGAATTGGTTAATAAAATTAAAAATTCTTTAGACAAACTATATGACGAAAACCCTTCGTTAATTAGTCGGAAGCTATGTGAAAGGTCTGTGTGTTATAGATTCGCCCTATATCTCCACCAAGAAGATTTTGGGGAAGATTATTTTGTCGATTGTGAATATAATAAATCACATTTAGACGAAGGAAGGCCAAAAATGGTTACTAGCGTTAGTGGTAATTATATTGATATAGTAATAACAAAAAGGACTGGAGGGGGCGAAGGTGATTTAGCTTGTTTTGAAACTAAGAGGTGGAATAATTACAAAAATAGAAAAAAAGACAGAGAAAACCTAAAAATTTTATCTGGAAAACAAATATCAGCTGGTGGTGCGTATTTTAATTATGATTTTGGAGTATAT
>JAFGOQ010000166.1 GCA_016926405.1 Bacteroidales bacterium | reverse complement strand
TGGAATAACCGATCAGGTAGCAATGACTTTTAAAGAAGGTTTAGAACGATGGCGCCCCTGTCGCGATCCAGAGATTGGACCAAACCTTCATCTTGTTAAAGAAATGTGCAGAGGTCGATTTGGTTTCTTCTCGGCACATGCAGCAACATCGTTTGCTATTGCAACATTTATTTCAAGATTATTTAACAACAAGCTATTCACATTTTTCATGTTTACTTGGGCTGCGTTTATTTCGTACACAAGAATTTATTTAGGAGCCCATTTCCCTGGCGATATTTTAGCAGGTGCTTTTTTTGGATTATTTATAGGTTGGATAAACTTTAAAGTCTATAATTTGTTTTACAAAAACAAAAACCGAAAATTCAGAAAAAAACATGTTTCTTATTCGCTCAGCCACCGATAATCCATACTTTAATATAGCAACAGAAGAATATCTTTTAAAGAACTTTAAAGAAGATATTCTTTTTTTGTATATCAATAAACCATCGATAATAGTTGGCAAACACCAAAACACCTTTGCCGAAATTAATCTTAAACATGTATTAGAAAACAACATTCCTGTCATAAGAAGACTTTCAGGCGGAGGAACTGTATATCACGATAAGGGAAACCTAAATTTTGCATTTATCAAAAATGGGCAAAAAGGAAAACTTATCGATTTTAAAGGATTCACAAAACCAATAATCGACTTCTTAAAACAATATGGTGCTGATGCATATCTTGGAGAAAAAAACGAAATAAGAATAGGCAAATACAAAATATCGGGAAATGCCGAACATATTTATAAAGACCGAGTATTACACCACGGTACACTTCTATTTAATTCCGATTTAACCAAACTTAACGACGCAATTAAAGTTCAACCCGATAAATATCAAGGAAAAGCTGTGCAGTCAAACAGAACTATTATTGATAATATTGTCAACATTTTACCTCAAACAAAACAAAGCATATCGCAATTTTCAAATGATATTGCTGATTATATTAAGCATCAAAACAGTTCAACAACTGAATATTTTTTATCAGAAAAAGAGAGACAAATAGTAACCTCTTTAATTGAAGAAAAATATTCTACATGGAATTGGAATTACGGTTATTCACCGTCATACTCAATAAAAGGAGAAATAACATTAGATGAAACAAATAGCAATGTAATTCTGCATATTGAAAAAGGTGTTATAAGCAATATCGAGACAGAGCAAAAAACATCAACATTTGAAAAAACAAAGAGATTAATTGGTAAAGAGCACAACTACTTTAAGTTAAGAGAAACACTGCTAAACGATATATTTCCAGACATTAATGAAGCACAAATTAATCAAATAACATTAGGTCTTTTTTAAAGTTCAAAACTTTACAATGCAACCATAATTCCCTAACTTATCTATTCGTCATAAAAAGGAATTATCATGGGACTTAAAGCTCGTTTTTTCATATCAATATTAGTAGTTTTTTTAATCTCATACGCATGTAACGAAAAAGACAACTCAACGCAAAAAAATACCCAATATGCAATAGTAGATATTAACCCAAACCTTGATGACTTAAACGAAAATCAGAAAAAGGTTATCAATTATTTAATAAAAGCGGCTAAACAAGCCGACAATATTTTCTGGAAACAGACCTATGGCGAGAAGAACAATCTACTTTATCAGTTACGAAACGAAAGCCAAGAAATAAAAGACCTTGTTATTTTAAACTATGGGCCATGGGACCGATTTAACGAGAACAAACCTCTTATAGATGATTATAGCTCCAAACCTAAGGGCAGTAACCTCTACCCCCCGAATTTCACAAGAGAAGATTTTTTAACAATTACAGACACTAATAAATATTGTCCATACACTGTTATAAGAGAAGATTCAGAACATAATTACACAGTAATTAAGTACTACAACGAATATGCTACAAACCTAAAACAAGCAATTGGGTATATACAAAAGGCCGAAAAAATTTGCACTAATCCAAGCTTCAAATACTATTTAAACCAACTTATTTCCGACCTAAAAAAAGATGAATACACAAACAGCTTTTCGGCTTGGTTAAAGATTAACAACTACCCTATAAACTTTCTGTTTGGTCCACACGAAAGGTTCTCTAACGAAGACGATTTAATGAATATTAAAAGCGTTTACGGATCGATATTATTAAGGCCAATAGAAAAATGGGAACCAAAAACCGATTCTATATTTAAAGCAATAACATATCTGCACAGTTGTCTACCAATAAACAAAGAGGTGCGCACCGAAATACCTTCAACAAATGGAAACGAAGTTGGTGTTTACGACATAATTGCTTGTAGTGGAAAGTGGAATGCTGGAGCAAAAGAGATCTCAATGTTTATGCCTCAAGATCCTCTATTCCATTTAAAGTACGGATCAAAAAAACTTTTTTTTAACAATGCTGCACACGCAAAATACAACTTTATACTTATGCCTATTGGCAATAACCTAATAACCGAAAATCAGCGCAAACATATTTCATATATTAGCTTTGTAGAAAACATTCTTTTTGGCGATATCAGCAATGGCTTAGATATAAAGAAAACTATTAATAACGAAAGTGTACAACAGCAATTAAAAGAGTCTTTTGCTGTTATAAAAATTGCCTCATCGCAAATCTCATCGCAATACTTGGCATCTAAATACAACGAATATTCAGGAAAAGATGATGAAACAACAATGAATAACTACGTTACCTTTTTAAGCAATATAATTAGAACCATTAGGTTTGGGATTACCAATTCGTACAGCAGAGCTAATACAGTAATATTTAATATGCTTATAAATAAAGGGGCAATAGAATACAATCCCGACAAAAGAGAATACTCTGTAAACTACGAGAAAATGAAACAACAATCATTTGAAATTACCGAAGATCTTTTGCGCATTCAGTCGGAAGGTAATTACGAAGAGGCAAAAAAATTAATAGCCGAAATGGGATATATTAAAGACGAAACTATAATTGATTTATACTTCCTATCAAACAAAAATATACCAAAGGATATTTCTTACAACCAAAAACTATTTAATTAAATAATTAATTACCCGAGCCCTCTTCTTCGGCAGGTTTCTCGCCATACGCAGTTCCTGTTAAAGTATATATAGGAGGTTCGCCAAAGCCGCCAGACTTCTCGGTGTTTGTAAGAAGAACCATCATTGCTTTACACTTAACTGCCGCCTTTTTCATTCTTATCTCGGCACTATTCTTTGCTTGCTTGGCACTTCGCGACTTATAGTACGACTTAGCAGTAATCTCTTTTATTGGAAATAAACCCTCAACGTCACTAGGATTTTCGGTTATAAAAACCATCCTATAATCGTCTTCTTTAATCTCTTCGAAAATAGGCTTATTAATTACTCTTATTCTTCCATTAGAATAAATAATTTTTTCAACATCAATCCTTTTTACTCTTAAATCTTTTTTGGTTTTTTCGTCAATATATCTAACCTCTGATGAATAAAGCTTGAGAACCTTGCCAGAAATAGTAATACCAGACAGCATAACAATTTGGTCTGTTTTACTTTTCTGCGCCATTATTTGCTGATTGTTAACAACCCCAAATAATAAACTAAATAAGACAAGGAGAATAATTCTCTTAATCATAATGGATTAAATATTTGGGCTAAAATTAGCAATTTTATGTACAAACACAAAAGCTTCAAACATTGTTACAATTATAACTTAAAAAGGTTTAGTATATTTTAACATAAGACAAAAAAAAGGGCTTGCGCCCTTTCTCTTTTAATAATTATTGTCTTTTCAAGAAGTCGGTTAAAACTACATCTAAATTAGGAAATCCTATCTCTTGCAATTCGTATCCTACTTTTACCGTTGGCTTATCAATTTTAACAATTCTTGTTAAATCAATTGGAGTGCCAATAACAGCAACATCGCAAGGAGTGTTAGCAATTGTACTTTCTAAATCGCGTATCTGCTGATCGCCATAACCCATAGCAGGTAATAATTTACCTATATCAGGATAAGTTTTAAATGTGTCAATTAATTTACCAACAGCAAATTCACGAGGGTCAACTAAGTTCGAAACGCCAAACTTTAAAGCAGCAACAACACCTGCACCAATCTTCATTTCGCCATGTGTTAACGTAGGACCGTCCTCAATTACTAGGCACGACTTACCTCTTAACAATTCTGGCTTATCAACAGTTAATGGCGATGCCGCATCAATAACAATAGCTTTTGGATTTACCATATTTATATTGTCGCGAACCATTTGAATGTCGACTGGCTTAGCGCTGTCCATTTTGTTAATAACAACAACATCGGCCATTCGTAAAGTGGCTTCGCCTGGATAATAATTAAGCTCATGTCCTGGGCGATGAGGATCGACAACAGTAACTGTTAAATCGGGTTTATAAAAAGGGAAGTCGTTATTACCACCATCCCAAAGAATAACGTCGCAACCATCGGGATCGTTTTCGGCAGCTCTAACAATTGCCTCGTAATCTACTCCCGAATAAATAACATTGCCACGCGAAATATGTGGTTCGTACTCTTCCATCTCTTCAATAGTACACTTATGCTTTTTAAGATCGTCGATAGTAGCAAATCGCTGAACTTTTTGAGCTACCAAATCGCCATAAGGCATTGGATGTCTAATAGCAACAACCTTCAAACCTTTATCCATTAAAATTTGAACAATTCGTCGCGATGTTTGCGACTTACCACAACCTGTACGAACAGCTCCAACAGCTATTACAGGCTTAGTACTCTTTATTTGAGTGTCTTTTGCTCCTAGCAGAATAAAATTTGCTCCTGCTGCATTCACCAAAGCACTCATACTCATTACTCTTTTGTACGGAACGTCGCTATAAGAGAATACACAGTCGTCTATTTTGTACTCTTTTATTAAACGATTAAGTTCCGACTCTGGATAAATAGGAATTCCTTTAGGGTACAAATCGCCGGCTAATTCTTTTGGGTACTTTCTTCCATCGATATCAGGAATTTGAGCAGCTGTAAATGCTACAACATTGTAATTAGAGTTACCTCGATAGTAGGTATTGAAATTATGGAAATCTCTACCTGCTGCACCAATAATAATTACATTCTTCTTTGACATAATAAAATTTTAAATTAGTATAATTGATTTTGTTATAATAAATTACACATAATAAGAATCTATGTCAACACCTTACATAATATTTGTTTTTCGACCTGCTTTTTTACACAAACCTTTTTATAGTTATTGAAACTAATGGCTGTTTGCATTGCAATTAAACCAACTATTAAAAACAGATAGTTAAATGCATTGCAGTTGCTATTAAAAATTGCAAGCAGAAATTAATTGCATTGCATATTTATATACTACAGAAAAAACTATTACAAATGCACTGCACACATAACAGTATTACAAATCGACAATATATGTGCAGTGCATTTATGGTAGCTATTAAAAGCTATAGGTAATATGCATTGCCATCATAACTAAGTTTACAAAAGGCTTCCTAAATGCAATGCATATAAGTCAACTTTCGAAAAAGTTGGTTAGTTGGCAACGAATATTATTTGTAATAGGAAAAGTTTTTAATTATTTGTTGGTTTCGCATATCGTTTTTATATTCAAATACTAAACATTTTTAAATAACACATGAGAAAGCAACAATTTATATCGTACAGAAGCACTATTAGAGGCGTTTATTCTGTTGCCGATTTAATAGTACTAGCAATTGAAAAGAGACTTTCTACTGACGATGTTTTTTTAACTTCGGTAACCACCTTACTTAAGGAAAAAAACACTCTTCTGCTGAATGCTATTAACAAAAAACGAACAAATTCAATATTGTCGTCAAACGATACTATACGCGATAAAAAAACTAGGTTTCTATTTCATATTGTTCAGGCATTTTTGCTTAGCGACAACGAGACAATAAAAGCCGAAGCACAAAAAGCAGACAGTGTATTAAGCCGCTACGGAATAGCCATTATAAACAAATCGTATAGCAATCAGACAGCATCTACAGCTGCTATGCTTAGCGACTTAGATGAGCTTGGCATTAAGGACAGTACAATTGTTAATGCAATAGAAGAGCTACGCAACGCACAAGAACTTTGGCAACAAAGCTATAATACTTACATAGAACAAAGTATTGAGTCGGAGTCGAAACTATCGGCGTCGAAACAGAGTGTGGTGGTAAAAGATATTATTAACACTAAGCTTGTGCCTTATATGTTTGCCATGAGCCAAGTTAATAGTAATATTTACGGCGAAACATTTGACGTAATTCAAGAAATAATTGAGACTAATAACGATAATGTTAGAAAACACACAAGAAAAATTAAGTCGAAAAGCCAAGTAAAAGAGGAAGAAGAAACTGTTACAACCACAAACAATTTATAAGCCTTTTTATATTCTTATATAAGCCATCAACATAAACAGAGTAGTTATTTGGTTGGCAAAATGGTAGATTGTTATTAACAATAATTTCGGCCCATGGTTTTTACAAACTATGGGCTACCTTTTTTCTGAAACAGATAATGTTTTTCAATCTTTAGTATCTTTACACCATGAATTATTTGGGACATCTTTACCTTTCGGGGAACGACGAGAATGTTATTATCGGGAATTTTATTGCCGATTTTGTTAAAGGAAATTCATATAAAAAATTTCCCGAAGCTATTCAGAAAGGAATTCTTATGCACCGAAAAATTGATGAATATACCGATGGTCATCAAAGCACTAAAGACATTTCGAAGATTCTTAGAGGCACTTACGGAAAATATTCAACCATTATCTCCGACATGCTTATTGACCATGTTTTGGCAACCAATTGGAATGATTACCACAACAAAAGTCTTTATGTATTCTCTATTAAATCGTATTTAACAATGGTGAAACACTTTTCTGTTTTACCCAAACAGATGCAACACATTTTGCCTTTCTTAATTCAATCGAACAGATTATATAGCTATTCGCGCGAGAGTGGTATTCTTAAAGCAATTCAGATTATGGAAAGATACTCGTCGCTACCAAAAAAAAGCAACGAGCTGAAGATAGTTTTTAACGACCGAAAGTTAGATATTTTCGAAAACTCGAAACAGTTTTTAACCGATGTTTCGAAAGAGTTTTTGCAACACACATAATATAAAAGAGGCTGCCTAATTTCAGACAGCCTTTTTGTTTTTATTCTATTTAAAAGCTTTTTCTAACAATCCATCGCCACCTAATGCAAGGCGATCGAAATAAGCAGGTGTTGGTTTTCCGGTAAGCTTATCGACATACATTTTTGCCAAATACATACCAAGCATAAAACCTTGTCCACGTAAACCAAGGAATAGACCATTTGCAGGGTCAATCACCATTTTAGGTTCAACATAATATCCCGACCAGAATGCCTGAAAACCTACCGACGATAATTCTGGAATCCAATCGGTAAACACTTCCGAAACAATTTCGATAAACTCTTTAGAATTTACTTTAAGATCGCCCTCTGTCTCTAACGACTCCAAAGCAGGCGATGCACAACCAATTATTTGACCTGTTTCGCCAAGTTGCTGTCCGTAAACAGCGGTAAATCCTTTGTAGTTTCTACGGTCAATCATCATTGGTAGCGGAGTGTTTTTGGCTCCCATCCAAGGTAATCGGCGAGTAATAAACGCCTGATGTTTAACCGAGAATATACCAGTGTCGATATTAATTTGTTTAGCAAACTTATTACCCTTTGGTCCAAGTGCGTTAATAAAGTTTTCGGTATGATACTCAACATAATCGCCATTATGGTCTTTTGTTAATACAACGTACTTATCTCCTACTTTATCAACATTAATTAATTCGCAATCTTCCTCAACTAAACCACCTTTACTGATACCAATTTCGCGGATAAGATCGATAACCCTTCCAGGAGTAGCCTGCCAACAGTTTTTAGTAATCAGTGCCGACTGGTATGTAGTAAGATTAGGATTCATAAACTCCGATATTTCGCTTTTAAACTGGCTAGGGGCAATCATATAAGCATCGGACCACTCTTTCGATTTCTCAAGAGCCTGATACATGGCCTCATCGTGAGCAAAAGTAACGTAGTTAATATCGCGATAATCGATATTCTTTATAGTTTGAAGATTACGGAATATCTCAAGATTATGTTGAGCAATATCGGAAAGTTCGGGGATAGAGAAGTTAGGACGTCCACCAGCAATATTACGCCACGACGATCCTCTATCCTGATTAACAAGAACAGGCTTTAATCCGGCCTCGGCCAAGTATCTGAGTAGAGCCGATCCGCCTATACCACCACCAGCAACAAGCGACTTAACATCGACACGCTTAATAGCTTTATTGGAAGTATTAATAATAATCTCTTCTTTAGCCTCTTTAGGCGACAATTCGCCCATAGATACCTGATTAGAAAGAGGCCCGCGTGGTGTAGCGTCGCCAACAAGGTTAATTCCCATAGGATGTAACACCTGCTTTAAACGCTTAATACAACGTTTTCCTCTACAAGCACCCATTCCCAATCGGGTTGTATGCTTTATTTCGTCAACTGAAATAAATTTACGGTCGCCAATAACATTTAAAACTGTATCAAGAGTAACATCATCGCAATGGCATATAAATGTTTGCGAATCGCTATTATCGTCCGATGTTTTAATTTGAGCAGGTGTTGGGAAGTTTTCTTTAACAATAAATCCGCGAACATTAGTAAGCTCCTGACCATGAATAGTTGTCGATTTTACTCTTGCAACATTTGTTTTATTCTCTTTTTTAAGAATTTTCTCGATTACACCTTCGCCCAGTTTTATTCCGTTGTTATCAACAAGAAAAACCTCTTGTCCCTCTTCGGCATGATATTCAATTGGCATAAACAACCAATCTTTATTTATATTATATCCAAAGATTGCCAATCCAGGACACTGGTATACACACTGCATACAGCCAATACACTTATCGAAATCGATTTTTGGAGTTGTGCTGGACGACGATTTAGTGATAGCACCATGCGGACAAGCAAACTGACAAGGATTACAAGCAAAGCCGTACAAACAATCCATTACCACAAATGGTTTATCCATTCGTTCGGGAGTAGGCATATATGGTTTTTCGATAACTCTAACAGGATGTTGTTGAGAGTCGATGTACTCTTTTGAAGTAGAAAGGAAATCGCCATAAGACATATTAACATTCATGGCTTGAATAATCTCGAAAGCAGCTTGCTTACCTTTAAGAACGGCACTAGTACCCTCGCCTATTCTAATAGCATCGCCAGCACCGAAACATTTTCTACCAAAAACATCGTTTCCTTTTGTTAATAATTGATCGTCGGGAACAAGACCCGTGCAAATATTAATTGCATCGATACCAGTAATAATTTTCTCGGTTCCCGGAACGGCTTTAAAGTCCTTACATTCGGCAATTACAGCGCCAATAATACCATCGCGATTGTCGTTGGGAATTGCTTTTACAAGAATGTGCGAAAGCATAACAGGAATACCAAGTCGGCGAACCCTATTTGCTTGAACAGGAAATCCTCCCTCTTTGTCTTGAGCCTCGATAATAGCTTTTACATTTGCACCCGCTTGCATAAGCTGATACGAAGTAAGATATCCGATATTTCCAGCACCAACAGTTAATATATTTTTACCAAGCAAAGTAAATTGCTCGTTCATCATCTTCTGAATTACGGCAGCAGTATATACACCCGGCACATCGTCGTTCTCGAAAGTAGGCATAAACGGAATTGCACCCGTTGCAACAATCATATACTCTGCATCGACGTAATAAATTTGATTTGTCTCGGTATTTTTAACAGCAATTCGTTTGCCCTCTAAAATATCCCACACAGTAGAATTTAGCATAATGCCCGAATGATCGTCGCCAGCAAGAGTTGACGAAATATCGAAGCCGCGCATACCACCATACTTTTTCTCTTTCTCGAAAAAGAAAAACTGGTGTGTTTGCATATTAAACTGACCACCAATTTTATCGTTTGAGTCGATAACAATTGTATCGATATTCTTTTTTAGTAGCTCTTCGCGAGCAGCCAAACCAGCAGGTCCTGCTCCAATAATTGCCACTGTAGTTTTGTAAACTTTAAAAGGGTTATCGTTTTTATCCTCGACATTAGGAGTGTACTCGGCAGGAACTTCAAGAACGGTTTTAACATCGTCGACCTTAGTAATACAAATTCGACGAATTTTACCGTCGACAAGCATTTCGCATGCACCGCACTTACCAATACCGCACTCTAAACTGCGCTCGCGCTTTTGCAAACTATGACTATGAATAGGATGACCCGCCTGATGAAGAGCTGCGGCAATGGTTAATCCACGTTGTCCCTTAATCTCTTTTCCGTTGAACGAAAATGAAACCATATCCTCCTTTGGAATATCGAGAATAGGATGGGCTATTATTTTTTCCATAATTAAATGTTTTTTTTGATTTTTGGTGGGCAAAATATAGATATTGATTTTGGCGAATTAAATGATATAAGTCATCAATATCCTATATTTTAACATTAACATATAATACGGCTTGATTAAACATTATAAAAATAAAGCAACAGAATTGTTGCTTCTAATTACTCTTCTCTATTTTCTTGTTTCTAATATTAGGCACCAGGTGTACGAATTGATAAAAAGAGAACTTCATACAGCTTCTTAAAAACTGCATATAATATCGGAAATTACAATTTCACAAACCCTACGTTAACTCTTTTGGTGTCGGAGAATAATAAAAGATTATAGTGACCTTGAGGAAGATTAGATGTTTCGATATACAACAGTCGCTTGTTTTGACTGAAATTGGGTTTATATACTTTTCCTAAATTATTAATAATTAAAACATCGCTAACATTATCAGAGGGGGTAAAAACAGTAATATTATTTACAGTAGGATTAGGCCAAATAACAATATCAGACAAACTTACACCAATGTCTTTTATATAAACAGAATCGGAAGCCATACAACCATTCTCTTCAGTAACAATTAATTTGTAGTATCCTTCGTCGAAAACATATAAGCTTTTTGAAGTTGAATCGATAGGTTGCCAAAAATATTTTTCAGCTTCAATAGGCGAGGTAAGTCGATAAGGAAGTTTTACTTCGATAGAATCTTGATCGAAAGAAAATAATGGGTTTTGATGAACATAAAGAGTGAAAACCTTACTACTTTCGGCCTTTTTAGTTGCATTACAAGATAGCGTAATTATGTTCTGCCCTTCTTTTTCAGCAAAAAGAGGAGTTTCAAACGATAATATTGAAGTTTCGCCAACTTTAATATTGTTAGGAATAGAAACAACATCAACAACTTCGTTATTCTCGTTTACTTTTTGGCTTAATTCAACAATATCGTTCTTAACAAAATCTACTTCCCCAATATTTTTAACTTCAACGGCAAGTTTCTGGCCCTCATCCAAACTATTCAAACATAATACACCACTTGGCGAAGCTATGTCAACAATCTCTAACTCTAATACTTTAAATTGGATATAAATATCGTCGGTAACAGAACAACCAAGCTGATTGGTTACAGTAACATAATATGTGCCTGTTTGGCTCACCTCTATTTGCTGATCGGTAGACCCAGTGCTCCACCAATAGCTTGACCACGAACCTGCATCTAAAATAACATTACTATATGCTACTATATCATCGCCTAACGAAAAAACTGGAGTATTTCCATTTGTTATTACTTTTGTTAGAGTGTCGTTACTAGCATTTTGGTCGAACGAATAATTAACAACAGTACTAATTTTATGATTACCTATGTTAGACAAATCGATAGTATTACCAAACTGAAACAAGAAGCTTTTAGAAGGCTCGAAGTTGTTAAAAAAGATATAAGGCACATTATCTATTACTAAAGAATTATTAACATACGCCGAAAAATAGAGGGTTGTTCCCGCATATATAGGTTCTAAACCTTGGTTTTCTACCTTAATTACTAAAAATTCGTTACTAGTTTTATTACATCCATCGACAGGGAATTTAATTTCGCTAATAGCCAAATCTATTGTAACCTGATTAATTGTAATTGAGTCGGTTGCCGAACAGTTGTTTGTATCGGTAGCAATAACCGAATAAATACCAGCGCTATTAACAGTGATGGTTTGAGTAGTAGCACCTGTAGACCATAAATAATTATCGAAACTTCCAGCATCAAGCACTATTTCGTTACCATTAATAAGTTTATCGTCACCCAAATCAACTACAGGTAAAGGGTAAATAACAATACTTGCCGAACTCAAATTATTCGCTGAATTATAATCTGTAGCAAGCATAGTCTCTATTTGTAGAGAGTAGGTTTTAATCTCGGATAAATCTAAAGTAGAAATAAGCGTAAACTCAGCTGATTGACCTGAGGCAATATCATTTTCTGTAGTAATATTTTCGGTAAAAGAAGTTCCGTCGATAGTTATTTTAATGGGTATAATGGTTCCTGAAGTTAAGTCTAGATTACCACTGTTAGTAATTTTAACAACAATAACCCGATTATTTTCCTCAGCACATCCGGTAATAGGACTAATAATTTCGGGTGATAAATCAACTGTTAATATCTCTATCTCGACAGTATCATTACTTACACAATTATTATCGTCAACCACTGTAGCCGAATATATTCCGCTATTAACAATCTCAATTGTCTGTTCTGTAGAACCAGTATTCCACAAATAAGTTTTAAAACTACCTGCATCAAGAATAAAAGGATAATTAGTAGTTGATATCTTAGTTCCTAAATCTAGCAAGCCTATCTTCAATGAGTTAAGTTGCATAGTTTTAATATTATTTTCTGAATGATCGTCGGTTTTACCAACAAGTTTAGTCTCAACCGAAATAGTTGCAGGTATGTTCTGTATAATAAAAGCATCTTCGGAAGTATGATTAATTCGCTGATTACTATAAAAATTTTCTGTTAAAGTTATTTCGTCTGAACCTACTTCTAGCCCATCAATTTTATAAATAATCTGAATTTTATCGCCCACCCAAATAGTATCTGATCCATTATTAACAATTTGGAATGTGATATTTTCAGGATCATCAAATTCGCATTTAGGAACAGGTGCAGTAATACTATCAGGCATTATATCGGCATAACGAAGATTTAAAAATACAGAATCGCTGGAATGACAACTATGCTCGTCGGAGATAGTGACCTTATGCCAACCATAAATATCTGTATTAATAATTTGCTGTGTCTCGCCAGTGTTCCATAAATACGTGTTCCATCCAGCTCCAGCATCGAGCGTTGCCTCAGTACCAACTATTGTTAATGTATCAACCGAATAACTATAATTAGGATACCCAAAAGCCTGAAAATTGTATTCAAAAGCATCGTTTGCAGAAACTTCGTCGCCAACCAGAGCTATAGCTTTAAACCCTAAATATTTGTCAGGCAACATGTCGGACAGATCAAATGTTTGAGGAAGAGTGTAATCAATAATTTGTTCGGGAACAAAGTCACTGTCAAGTAATAGTTCGGAATCTACATAGCCTGATGAAGGAAGTAATCGATATGATATCTTAAGCTTTTGACCAGCCTTTATAGTATCTGTACCATAATTTTTTATCTGAATAGTTGCAGACTCTGTAGCACTGAAACTACAATCAGAAATTGGAGAAATAACCTGAACCATTCCAACATCACGTATCAGTTTTATTGTTACTATAGTATCGGTCTTTAAACATCCATTTCTAGATACTTCAACAAAATTTGTACCTGCCGACGATAAACTATAGGTAGGTAAATTATCTCCAACATTATCGTTCCATTTGTACGAAACAGTGTTTATATTGAAAGCGTCTAGTATAATGGTATCGGGTCGAGCAGTGTAAATATCGGGACCTAAATCAACAACAGGATTATAAATTGACAAAGTTTTTTGTGTTGAATCGAGACTCTCTATTTGATAAAATCCATAAGGAGGATTATTTACAGAATATGCAATTAAATCATATTCACCATCGGCCGAAAAATCAACCTTATCTACAAAAGTATGTGTCATCAAATCGTCTACAGCTAAATCAGATTGCATTACTATAGTGTCTTGCGCCTGAACTATAGAATTTACAGACAATGCCAATACAATTGAGTCGCCAGTAGGAATTGCAGTAAACCAGCTATTTTTAAACTCAGCAATTACACTTTCGTTATCGGTTAAGTAACAGTTAGAGCTAGGTTCTGTAATAGACATTAATTTAACAGCAGCAGGGGCTTCGTAAACCTTAAAATTATCTATAGCAAACCCTTCACGAACACAGTCGCTACCATTACTTTTAAACACCAGCCTAAACTTAACACAAGGTTCTGTTTTTAAAACATCGGGAATAAAATGTCGAACAGTGATATAATCGGTGGTTTCGCCACTAAAGCCGTCGGCAAGCAAAGTCGGTATATAATCATCTGTATACCAATTCCAGTAATCGTCGTAAAGTTCATCGTTGTCTAAAACATTCCAAGTAGTACCATTATCAACAGAGTACTCAATATTAAGTCCATCTACATCTACCTCGGAGTGCTTCCAAAGATTAAACTCAATAATAGGATAGTAAGAGTCGACAAATGAAAAGCAAGGCGATTCAATATATTCAGTCTGATTATCGGAGTATGCTCCAGATAAATTTGTGACGCAAGCCCTTTCTCCCTCAAAAGCCTTGTTTATGGTGTATCCCTGCGGAATACCAATTTCCCAAAGCGGGTTATCTTCTTTTGTATACCAAAAAGTATTATACTCTTCGAAAGAGGTAAAATATGGTAATGAAAAAGTTGGTACAGTATAAAAAGGAGTATTTAGCTGATCGTTCGCACTATCTAAATCACCATCTAAAATCACTTCTATCTTAGAGTTGGGATAATTCATAATACTAGAAAGATCAACAGTGTTAACAAAAGTGTACTCTAAAGTTCCCAAAGATGGTATAGATAAAGGAATAATCTCTTCAATAAAAGTTGAATTATCAATCCAAAACTTAACCGTAGCATTAGAAGGAGAAGGATAATAAGCGTAATTCTTAATTTTAACTCTAATAGTATCGGTAGCGGTATGACCGCATCCAGATAATGGTTTAATAATCTCTTCAATCCCCAGATCTTTGGTTAAAAAGATTCCCGTTACTGCAAAATCATCAATATTCCAACCTGAATATTCCTGAGATTCATCTGATGGACCAAGATTAAATCGCACTTTTAAAAACTCTTGCCTATCGGCAAATTCTGAAATATCAATATCAAAATATTTCCACCCCTTATCGAAGTCTAAATCAGAACTTGTCCATACCGTTCTCCATGTAACACCATTATCTGTACTAAGTTGAATTGTTGTAGTATCTTTTTGATCGATATTAAGCTGTTTAAAAAAATTTATATGTACATCGATATAAAATTTCGCATCTATTGTTGGCGAAACAGCTAAATATGCATCGTTTGAAAGACCAGCCTCGTAATCACCCGAATTAAGATTTAAACCAGACAAATCGACCCCCATAATATTATTCCCACTAATAGCATAATTAGGATCGGGGTTACCAAACATCCCTCCTAATCCTAAAGGAGCTCCTCTTTCCCATTCACCAGAAAGAACCCAGCCTTTATCTGTCTCAAAATCGTCAAACAAAATAGATTTATTAATAGTTTTTGTAACAGAATAACTTTCGTTTGAAACAGGGTATGTTATTGCATCCGACGTTAATATACTGTTTGCTTCTAAATAAAAACCCACCTTATTACCATGCTCAGCATCGCTGGCTATATCGGCAGCAATCCACAAATAATTAACACCTGTTTCTAAATCAATATTGACACCATTAAAAACAACTTTATTATCAACAATAGACGAAGGTGTTGCTATTTTATTTGCATTTGCAAAATCATTAGTAGGTGAATAATATAACCAAACCCCATTGGTATTTATGTTTGAATTATTATCACAACTACTTGTAAAAGACAGATTACTAATTGAAATATCACCTTCATTACCTATTACATTAATAGATACTTTAGATATTGGATTATTAAGAGATTCTGTTCTGACACTATTATCATTTATTTGCGAAATGCTAACGTCTACAATTTCACGTGGTATTTCTATTAATTCGACAACCAGAACCGAGTCGATACATGCACCCATTCCTCGATTATTAATTCCCTCAAAAGCAATTCTGTAAGTATCGCTTAATTGATCGGAAGGCAAAACAATAACCTCTTTTTGCCAATTTGGATACTCGCCAGAATACTCTTTAAGAAAAACCCATGGACTTAAATCATCTTTCTTATAATACACTTTTAAACCATCAACACCTAAAGTGACTAAGTTTCTAACCTGAGCATGCCAAAAATGAATTTCTGCATGTTGGGCATAATTAAGTCCTATTTCTGGCGATACAAGTTTGGTTATGTATGGGTTGCTTGAACTATAAAAAAACACTGCATTATAATTACCCTGAAAAGCAGATGGAGGATTGTTGGCATTAGGAACATCTAATCCACCTAACTGATATCCACCATCTCTATATTTCCACTCAATAGTATTGGAGACAAATTCGTTATGCCAAAATTGAGGTGTAACTCCTGACTCGAAATTTTCTAACAAATAAATAGCTGTTACACCAGGAGGTTGAGATAATAAACATTCAGAACTAATAATTAATATAACAAGTAAAGCAAATATTTTACCCATCATAATTATCTGTATGTTAGTTTTTAGCAACACTTTACTTAGCTTATTCAGTAAATATTTGTAATAAAACGTATCTATTTCAACACCTTCTACGTAAAAAAACGGCAGATGGTTGTAGATGGAATAAGTTATTTTATGTGAATTATGAAATGGTTTATCAAATATTTAGCATTTTTCCTGATGTGTTTTGCCACGGTAAATTCGTATGCACAAACAGATACAGAGTTTTGGTTTGGCTCACCAGATATCACTGTTGGGCACGATGACGACCCTATTAAACTTAATCTCACTTCGTGTGGTGCCCCTACTAAGGTTACAATATCGTTTCCTGCTAATCCTGCTATAACGCCATACGAGGTTTTACTAGCTGCCGATGAGTATCGAGTTCTCGATTTAATAGCAATATTTGGAAAGGCAAATATTGAAAGTGGTTTTGGTATATCTAATAAAGGAATTCATATTGAATCGGAAAATGATATTACAGCCTATTACGAGATTGATGGTAACTGGAATAGAGATATTTTCTCATTAAAAGGATCTAATGGTATAGGAACATCATTTGTTATTCCTGGCAATAACGAATATAATAATCCAGATACTTATTGGCCACGACCTTATTCTGGATTTTGTGTTGTAGCAACTGAAGATGGTACAACAATTTCTATCACTCCAACAGCCGAAGTAAAAGGTGGTCACTTGGCTGGAGTAACCTATACTGTTTCTTTAGACGAAGGCCAAATATATACTGCCGAGGCACAAAGTCGATTTAAACAATTCCATTTAGGAGGATCGCTAGTAATTAGCGACAAACCAATCACTATTACTATATACGACGATTCAATGGCATCAAATATTGGTGGTTGTAGGGATATGTTGGGAGATCAAATTGTACCTACAAATATTGTTGGTAAGGAATACATTGTAATGCGTGGTTTCTTGGGCAGCTACGATCTTCAACCACTAGCCGAAAATACTATTACCGACGAATTTATCTTTATAACACCTATTGAAAACACCACAACAGTTACTGTAACCGATGGTGATGGTGACCACATTTACAACTTAGACATTTCAGACAATCAGAGCTATCCTATTAAATATAGCACAACCTTAATTTCTGCCAATAAGCCAATATATGTACTACACGTAACAGGCTTTGGATGCGAAATGGGAGGTGCAATTTTACCAACTATTGATGGCTGTACAGGTTCTTCATTTGTCAGTTTTACTAGAACACACCCAACTGATCCTTTCTTTCTGAACATAATGGTTAGAGGTGTAAATAATGGACATAAATCTTTTATTATTGAATATGCCGATGGAACCTTCTTTGCCATACCACAAAATTATTTCGAACCAATAATTGGAACAGATTGGTTTGTTCTTAAAAAAGACAAAAAGCAATTTGCTAATAGTAAAGCCGGAGGAATTCCTATTGGTCAACGAGTAAATATAAAAAATAGCGCAGACGTTTTTCATCTAGGTATTATAAATGGAAACAAAGGGAATGGATGTAAATACGGTTACTTCTCCGATTTTAAACCTACAAATGTACAAGGTGATGTTGCAATCAAAGACTTTGGTAACGACATGTACATGTGCGATATGGATCCAATAACATTAATAGTATCTGGAGGAAGAAGCTATCAATGGACAGCAACTGACCCTGCTCATTTAGCATATCTTTCGGCCACTGATATAAGAAATCCTATCGCCAATTTACCATTCGAGGGAAGTTACTATTATCATTGTTTGGTAAAACGAAACTGTTTGGCAGACACAACTGTTCATTTAACAATAAATGTATTGCAACAGAGTTATGCTAAATTCGATGTAAACACAAACGTTGTTTGCCACGATAACGAAATTACTTTTACTAATAAATCGTTATATTCTACACAAAACAGATGGGATTTTAAAGATGATGGAAACCTAATAATAGATAATAATGCAACAGTAAACTACAACTATTTAAACAGTACAATTACTCCAATTCAGTATACTGTTACCTTAACAACTATAAGTGCAAAAGGGTGTCCTGATTCATACACACAGCAAGTATTAGTTTATCCTATAATTACTGCCGATTTTGACCAAGATATTACTGAAGGATGTAATCCTGTTGAGGTGAATTTTACAGATAACTCCTCAGGCGATACCGATCCTGATAAATATAGTTGGATTTTTGGAGATGGTTCATTTTCATTTGATTTAAATCCAACCCATACTTATAGCAATCTATCTAAAAATGATTCAACATTTAATGTAAAATTAATTGTTGAATCACCTTATAAATGTCTAGACAGCTTAGAAAAAACAGTTAAAGTATTCTCATATATAGACGCCAATTTCACAACCGATAATTTAATAGGATGTTCGCCCTTCATCTTAAATATAAACAATACAAGCAGTGGAGATATAAATAGCTTAGAGTGGGATTTTGACGATGGATCTCCTATTTCTAATACAACTAGTTCTACTTTTTCTCATTCTTATAGTAACGTGACTGCTACGCCATTGCTTTTTAACTTACAGGTAACAGCGGAAAATAGTAGCGGATGTACAGATGTTAATACCAAGCAGATTACTGTATACCCAGAAGTAATAGCTGATTTCAGTGTAGACAATACCCAAATCTGCGACTCAACAATAATAAACTTCACTAATAACTCATCGGGTTTTGATATGAGTTATGAATGGAATTTTGGCGATGGAGGATCGTCATCATTAACAACACCAGTGCATCTATACAATAATAAAGATATTGTAAACTCAGCAATATACTCTGCGTCATTACTAGCAAGATCAATTATTTCTGGATGTACAGATAGTAAAGCTGTAAACATAGAAGTATACCCATACGTGTCGGCAGATTTCACAATCGAAAAAACAGGAAACTGCACACCTTTTAGCGCTATCTTAAAAAATGGCACTATAGGTGGCAACCTATTTACATGGGAATTTGACGATGGAACACCAAATTATAATTCAACTATCGCTGATGATGTTACACACCTCTTTACAAATACAGATTTAAACAATATTGAAGAACACAACATAAAATTATCTGTATCAAATTCAGGAAGATGTTTAGACGAAAAAATAAGAAAAGTTCAAGTATATCCACTTGTAAAATCAATTGTTAATGCAACTTTAAACAGCAACTGCGCACCTGTTGAAGTTACTTATACAAATGCAAGTACAGGAGGTAGCCTATCATATAATTGGGATTATGACGATGGCGAATCTGCAACATTTGGATTGGGAGATAGCAATCACACATTCTCAAATAGAACTAGCTCTAGGATAACATACAATTCATCATTAACAGTTACAAATCCAATAGGATGTACAAGCACTGTATTTATTCCTATAGATGTAGAACCAGAAGTAGATGCAAGCTTTGCTATGAAAAAACTAAACATCTGCACTCCAATTAACACTGAATTCACAAACTCCACATTAAATGGCACTCAATTTATATGGGATTTTGGAGATGGTTCGCCTAATATAACAAGAACTGATAAAGGACTTATAAGTCACACTTTTGACAATACAAAAATAAACGATATCGAAAATTTCACAGTTCAATTAACAGCCACGGACCTTACTACAGGATGTTCTGACTTTTGCTCAGCACCAATAACAATCTACCCTATATTAGTTCCCAACTTTACTGTAGATAAATCAGAAGGATGTAACCCTATGGATGTTACATTTACAAACAAATCAACAGGTCTAGGTGAAATAATATGGGATTTTGGCGACTTATCATCTTCAACAGATATTAATCCTATTCACAAATTCCTAAACTACACTAGTTCTGATAAGAAATTCACCGTAAATTTAAAAACCATAAATAGTGAAGGATGCTTCAAAAATATAACAAAAGATATAACAGTATATCCATATCTATTGGCTGATTTCACTATTGATAATAACATTGGTTGTACTCCCGTTAATGTTTCAATAACTAATAATTCAAGAAATAACATCTCAAACTATTGGTCGTTTGGAGATGGAAGAACATCAACTGATGCTACGCCAAGTAATATTGAATACCAAAACAACAACGCACCATCTATAGTTGACAATAATGAAATAAAACTAGTTGTTCTAAATTCACATGGATGTAAAGATTCGACTACTCGAGATGTGACTATTTACCCAAGGTTAAATCCTTCTTTCAACTATATTAACGAAGGTTGCCATCCATTTAACGCGTCAATTATAAACAGTACAATTGAAGATGATAACACTTCTTATAAATGGATTTTTAGTGACGGATCGACGAGTTATATAAAAACACCTTCAAAATTATTTATCAACAATTCAATTTATGATGATCATAATTTTTCGGTTAAGATGATTGCTACATCAAAATATGGTTGTATTGACTCATTATTAAAGAATCTTACTGTTCATCCAAAACCTATAGCAGACATAGAATTACCGAAATTAATGGATTGCGCTCCGCTTATGTCATCGGTTACAAACAACTCACAAGGTGTTGACTTAACATTCTATTGGGATTTTAAGAATGGCATAACAAAAGAGACAAAATCAACTAGTAACATTGATTTCACAATAGAAAACACAACAACTCAAACAAAACAATTTGACATTGAATTAATCACCGAATCTATTCATGGATGTAGAGACACAGTTATTAACAGTGTATTTGTTTATCCAAAACCAATAGCCAATTTTAATATAATTGGAGGCGGTTGTAATCCTGTATATGCCTCATTCGAGAATAACTCAAATGAAGTTGCATCTAGCTTTCTATGGAATTTTGATGACGGAGTTTCCTCTTCAAAATTTGAACCTGATCACAGATTTAATTCCTTTGAATCAAATGATATTATATATAATGTAAGTCTAAAAGTTTTAAGTGAATACAATTGTACAGACTCTATTACTAAAGGTATTGAAGTATATGCTATGCCATTAGCCGAGTTCGATGCAGAATCGTATTACAAAATCTTCCCCGATAATATTTTCACTTTCCAGAACAACACAAGTCAGGGGATTTGGGATTATGTCTGGACATTCGGTGATGAAAACACAAGCTATTCAAGTAATAAATTAACAGATTATAAATACAGCACATGGGGGCCAAACTATCTAAATAATATTTATTCGGTAACCTTAGAAGCGTACAACAAAAATCATCCAGAGTGTAATAGTAAAATCACAAAGGACATAGTACTTAAACCACCTGTGCCAATTGTTAATATTATTGAAACTCGAACAAGTAGTTGCCCTCCTTTTACAGTTACATTTGCAGCTGAGAACAAATGGGGAGAAACTCACAAATGGAATTTCGATGATGGATCTTATTCATTTGAGAAGAATCCTATACACACTTTTACAGAACCTGGAGTATATTACGTGAGCTACGAATCGGAAGGAGATGGAGGAAAGGCTTCTGACTATATTAAGGTAATTGTTCATAAAACTCCTACTGTCAATTTCGAAGTAAATCAAAATCTAGTAATGCTACCCGATGAACCTGTTAAATGCTATAATAAATCGGAAAATGCCGAATACTTCATTTGGGATTTTGGCGATGGCACAACATCAGAACAAAAACATGCTACTCATCAGTACACAGAATTAGGATTTTATGACATTAAACTTAAAGCAATAAGTGCAGAAGGTTGTGCCGACTCACTAAAAATAGTATCTGCTGTAGAGGTTTCGGGAATGGGATCTATAGTTTTCCCAAATGCTTTTCTACCAGCAGGAAATGTGTCTACAAATAGTGCAATAACAATTAACAGTTTTAATAATTCAATTTTTGCACCTTTAAATAAAGGCGTAAAAAGCTACAATTTAATAATATACAACAGAAATGGGGAACTAATTTTCCAAACAAACGATATAAATGAAGGTTGGGATGGCTATATGAATGGTAAACTCTGCGATCAAGGAGTTTATGTATGGAAAGCTAAAGGAAGCTATTACAACGGAAAAAAATTTGAACTTATTGGCGATGTAAGTCTTATAAGATAAGAGATGAAACTATTAACAATCATACTATTTCACTTGCTATTTATATGTATTACATATGGACAGGACTTCCATTATTCACAATATTATGCAAACCCGTTATACTTAGCCCCATCAATGGCTGGATCAACAGGCGAATCAAGAGTCAATATGCAATATAGAGATCAATGGCCAAGTATTCCTGGACGAATTGTAGCTTTCTCATTTTCTGGCGATCATTATTTTAATAAATTTAAAAGCGGGCTAGGATTAAAAGTGATGAAAGATGTTGCTGGCACTAATGAATTCAGTATTTCTCAAATAGGAATAAGCTATTCATACGTAATAAAATTAAATCATTATTGGACAGTTAGACCAGGATTAGGTTTTTACTACACACAACGTTCGATAAGCACAGACAATATTATTTTTCCCGATCAATTAATCGGAGAAATGGGAATTCCATCGGCAGCAATAGGTACATTTTCGAATACCAATAATGTAGATATAGAATCGTCCATAATGCTTAATACATCAAACTTTTGGCTAGGAGTAAATGTCGATCACTTAACCAGACCAAACATGGCTTTCTATAATACTAATTATAGAATACCTATAAAAATGTCTGTTTTTACAGGTTATCGCTTTCCTTTTTTTCAACCGTACAAAAAGAAATTCAAACATAGTATATCCATCTCAGCTAACTATTATTTACAAGGAGATAACGACCAACTCGACATAGGAATTTACTGGAAATTCAATAGCTTTTTAACAGGATTCTGGTATCGCGGATTACCTTCATTTAAACAAAAAGCTATTAGCGATGCTGCAATTATTATGGTAGGATACGAATACAATAAACTACGAATTGGCTACAGTTACGATTTAACAATTTCAAAACTTGGACCATCTACAGGAGGAGCTCATGAACTTGCCATTTCATATGCCTTTTCGATAAATGAAAGGAAAAAGAAAATAAGTGTTCCCTGTCCAGATTTTTAACTATCATATTGAGTATAAACAGAATTGACGTTAATCTCTCTTTACGTAATCAAAAGATTAACGTCTTTTGTGATTTGGAAATTTGGATTCTTTCATAAAACATTTATATTTGCCTCCAACATACTTAAAAAAACTACCAAAAAACAAGTTTCTGGTACTAAGCGATAAGTATTTTATACCTTGTTTTGGAAATTAAAAACTAAATAAAAAAACATATGAAAAACATTTCTATTGCATTGAATATTGTTTTAACTATTGCTGTTGGTGTTTTATTCTTCTTACATTTTTCGTCGTCACCTAAATGCTCGGGACAAGAAACAACTGAAGGAATTAGTGTTGGAGATAAAAATATAGCTTACATCGATATTGATTCGCTTATAAACAAATACGACCTATTTTACGATCTTCAATCGAAACTTGTCGAATCGCAAAAAAAATCGGAGTCTGAGTTAAATTTAAAATCTCAAGCTTTTGAAAAAGAAGCTACAGATTTCCAAAACAAAGTTCAAAAGGGACTAATTACTCGTGCTCAGGCTGAAGAAATGCAAAAAACTCTCATGGCAAAAGAACAAAATCTTTATACCTTAAGAGACCAACTAAGAATCAAATTACAAGAAGAAGAACAAGTTATGATGCGTCAACTTCGTAATTCTATCGACGAATTTCTTGTAGAATACAACAAAAATGGACAATACAGCTATATTTTAAGCTACACATTTGGTGGTCCAGTTTTGTTAGCAAACAAAAACCTTAATATCACTAATAGTGTTATTGAAGGTATTAACAAGTCATACCAAAAGACAAAATAATAACCTTTTTAAGTAAATCCGAAGGAAGATTTTAACAAATCTTCCTTTTTTTATTTATGAATTTCTCCAATAAATATTTCGACAGATTTGGGTATTCAGGAATAATTATTCCTGATGAAATTCCAGAAAACTTAGGTCTTTCTGTAATCATACCATGCTTTAACGAACCAAACTTACAATACACAATAAATAGCCTTTTGTCGGTAAATAAACCCAATTACAATACTGAAGTAATTGTTGTTATTAATGCTCCTCACAATGCTACAGCCGAACAGATTAAACAAAATAGCAAAACTATAGATTACTTAAATACGGTTATTAACAAAGATTGGATTTTTATTAGAAAGATAATTCAACCTACTCTTACAAAAAAATTATCGGGTGTTGGGAGTGCTCGAAAAGCAGGTATGGACGAGGCTATTCGTCGTTTTGGAATAGCAAATAACCCTAAAGGGATAATTGTTTCACTTGATGCAGATTGCATTGTTACAAAAGATTACTTAACAGATATAGAGTGTTTTTTTAAACAAAATAAAAAAGCACTCGGCTGCTCATTAGGCTTTAAACATATATACGACAATCAAAATACAACTCCTCAACAAATAAATGCTATTTCGCAATACGAATTATACTTACGATATTATTATCATTCACTAAAATTCATCGGCTTCCCTAACTATTTTTATGCCATAGGATCGGCATTTGCTGTAACAGCATTAGCATATATATCGCAAGGAGGCATGAATCGTCGACAAGCGGGTGAAGATTTTTATTTTGTTCAAAAACTTGTTCAAGCTGGCGAATTTGGTCATATAAAAAACACTCTTGTGTTTCCATCATCACGCGAATCAGACAGAGTACCATTTGGAACAGGAACAGTAGTACGTGATTTAAAAAATAGTAATACAGGATATTTAACATACAATCCTGAAAGCTTTTTGCTTCTAAAATTATTTTTTAAGAATATAACCAATCAATGGTTTACAAAAGACTACGACATAAATGTAGTATTGGCTAATATTGAT
>JAFGOQ010000011.1 GCA_016926405.1 Bacteroidales bacterium | reverse complement strand
CAAATCTTATATATTAAATAATACCTCTTACTTAAAAACAATCTCGTTCTTAATAACAACAGATGCTTTTCTGAACAGAATTCCTATAGGGCAAGTTTGCTCAGTCATTTCTAAACACTTAATAATTTTATCCTTATCCTCGTCTGTTTTAATAGTAAAAACATACGATACTTCAGCAATAGTACCTTCGGCCTTAACAGCATCAACATCAACTTCCATTTCAGAAAAAGTTAAGCGCATTTTTTTTGCAACCATTGCAAAAATTGTTGTAATACAGCCGCCAAAAGTCATTGCACATAACTCTAATGCTGTTGTACCCATATCTTCACCATTAGCCCCAATAGGTAAATCAACTATATATTCGTGTCCTCTATCGTCTGACAAAATTGACTTATACCCACTTATCCACTGTGTTTTACTCTTCATATTATTTGTTATTTTTGTTTAAAGAACGGTATAAAAATAAGTATTGTTTCGCAAAAAAATAAGGTTATAAAACATGCATATTTAAATATCTAGTTCTTTCTATAGGTTAATGTTTTGAGCAGGCACAGACATAACCTTTCCTAGTTGTTCTATAATCATCCTACGCTGAACAATTACATCCTTATCAATTAATTTAACATTAACAGAGTATGGAACTCTGTAATAAATATTATGACTATTTGTTGTTGAATTAGATTCGATATTCTCTGAAGCACTATTATTACCATTTTCAATAACAACATAAACTGGTCTACCTTCAATAGTCTTTACATCAGTAACACCCGACTTTTCAGAAAACCTGAAAAGCATATATGGAGATGAAGTATATTCCTTAGTTGGCGTAAACTCATAATAAAATGTTGAAACCGATTCAACTTGCTTTCCGATAAACAGAGCAAGATATTCTTCCTCTATTCTACGCATTTCGTTAAGAGTAGCGCTCATTGCATCACCCTGAGGGAAACGCTCCTCGTCGCCAAACAATAGCGACAATCTTCGCTCTCTTATATCAAAAATAACATCGGCAGCCTCTTTAGCTTTATCTTGAATACTTTTCATTACCGTCTGTTTTCGTATTACAGGAACATCGGAAAAATCATTGGCAGCAGTTGAAACCCTAGTTATTTCGCCCTTTTCGTGAAAGTAATTTGGTTTAACAGAAAGGTCTGTAAAAATTAATTTTTGCGAATAGTCATTGCTTTGAGTATTAAACACAGGTTGTGCATCTCGGTTTTCAGGAAACATAATTAACCCTTGTTTGGATAGTTGCAAATAATCAATAACCTGGTCGCCTGGTTCAATAATATATAGTGCGTCATTATCTAATTCGCGATACTGATCGATTAACACATTAGATAATTTATACTCAGTTTTTGATGAAGTAACAACGTTTGAAATTCCAAGGAATGTTTCAGCATATTGTGCATAAGGGCCAGCAAAATACTCCGTCTTTAATTGCTCTACTTTAAAAACTAATGTCGATTTTGGCAACCCATAAACAATAGACTTTTCATTAATCTGGTCCTGACTACTAAGTTTCTTCGACGAAGCGTAATTAATCTCCTTAGAAGTAGTACACGAAACAAACAGCATTGAAATTATGCCGACAAAAATAAATCTAATCTTATTCATCTATTAAAGATTTTATAGTTTTTCCTAAATAATTAATAATATCAGAAGCAATAACAGAATGCTCTGCCATGTCATTTACCGCAATATCGGCAGATTTTCCGTGAATCCAAACACCAACACACATTGCATGACAATAATTATACCCCTGCGCCAATAAAGATGTAACAATTCCCGACAAAACATCGCCACTACCCCCAGTAGCCAAACCAGAATTACCTGTAGAGTTGAAAAAACAAGCACCAGTAGAAGTAACAATTATTGTATTTGCCCCTTTATATATAATGTTAATTTTCCTTTTAACACACTCGTTCTGCATAAACTGAACTCTTGAAAAAGGGTCGTTAAATTTCCCAAACAGACGTTCAAACTCCTTTGGATGCGGTGTTAATATGGTATTTTCAGGCAATAAGTCGAGTAAAGCTTTGTTTTCCGATATAATATTCAACCCGTCGGCATCAATTACCAATGGAATTTTTGCAGTTGTCAATAGTTGCTGAAATGCCTTTTTAGTATTATTCTTGCTTCCCACACCTGGACCAAATAACACAGCCGAATATCTGTTTATCTCCTCAGAAACCTCCGTTATAATGTAATCCGATTCGTCGATATAAAGCAATGCTTCGGGAATAGAAATTTGCATAACATCGACACCCTTAACAGGAACCTGACTAGTTACCAAACCACAACCTGTTTTGTAAGCTGCTTTTGTAGCCAAAACATTTGCTCCCATCATTCCATACTTACCTGCAATAACAATAACGTGCCCATAAGTACCTTTATGCGAATAGTTAGGCCTTCCTTTAATAATAGACTTAACAAATAAATTGTCTAAATAATAAAATGCCGATTCAACTTCATCTTTAGCCTTAGCATGCAATCCAATTGAAATAATGTGCAATTTCCCAACATAACAGTTATTCTCGGCAAATAGCTGAGCAATTTTTGGCTGCTCTAAAGTTAAAGTATGAGTTGCTTTAACTATTGCTCCATTTTGTTTTTTGTTACTTGAATTATCTTCACCAAAAAGTCCTGATGGTGTGTCTATTGAAACAATAGTAGAATTAGAATTATTTATTTTTTCAATAATCTTACCAATCCAACCAACAACAGGTTTAGAAAGACCCGAACCAAAAATTCCATCAATAATAATTGAATCCGATAAATTTACATGGTTAATATCTTCAAAAGAGTGGACATTTAACACTGGTGTATTTAATGCTAAAAGTGCTTTAAGATTATGGTGGCAATCGGGTGAAATATTTTCTGAAAATTTTAAAAAACATACCTGAACCTCTGCCTTTATGTTACATAACATTCTGGCAATTACTAAAGCATCGCCTCCATTATTTCCAACTCCAGCAAAAACGACTATTTTTTTTGACAAATTAACATTTGCACAAATCCAATCATAACAGTTTAAAGCAGCTCTTTCCATAAGATTTAACGAACTAATAGGCTCGTACTTAATGGTATTAGCATCTACATCTTTAATTCTATCAGAGAAAAACAATTTCATAACTATTCCATTAATATATTTTGGTCACCACAAATTACTAATTTACCTTTAAAATACTGTTATTCGGTTAAAAGTTGTGGACTGAAAAAAGATTTTTATATTTGTCCATCGCTTATTAAACACGAATTTATTAACTAAAATTATATACTAAAATGATTAAAGGACATCCTAAAGGGCTTATAGCTGCTTCCCTTGCCAATATGGGCGAGCGCTTTGGTTTCTACACCATGATGGCCATTTTAGTTCTGTTTTTACAGGCTAAATTTGGTTTAGATGGAAAAGACGCAGGTCTTATCTATTCAACATTTTATATGTTGATTTATGTATTATCACTTGTAGGTGGTATTATTGCGGATAAAACAAAGAATTACAAAGGAACTATTCTAGCAGGTTTAGTAGTTATGGGATTTGGTTATGTTTTAATGGCATATCCTTCACCAATTAATGCTTCTAACCAAACAACTTACCTTGTATTTACTTGTATTTCTCTTTTTGTAATTGCATTTGGTAATGGTCTGTTTAAAGGTAATCTTCAGGCTCTTGTTGGACAAATGTATGACAACGAGAAGTATGGTAAGTTAAGAGATTCAGGATTCTCGTTATTCTATGCATTTATTAATATTGGTGCTATTTTCGCTCCATTTATTGCTGTTGGTGTTCGTAACTGGTGGTTAGGAAGATCTGGATTTGAGTATAACGCAAACTTACCAGAACTTTGCCATGGTTTTATTGCTAACCCAAATAACGAAGGTGTTGCTAAATTCCAAGAATTAGCGAATCAGGTATCAGGAACTACAGTTACCGATTTAGGTGCCTTTGCTACAGAATATTTAAATGTATTTAACACTGGATTCCACTATGCATTTGCTACTGCAATTATTGCAATGGGTATTTCATTATTTATTTACATTGCTAATAAAAAGAAATTCCCAAATCCACAAACACATACTTCTTCAAAAGATTCAGGTGTTTCTCAAGTAGAAATGGATCCTAAAGAGGTTAAGCAACGTATTTATGCTTTATTAGCAGTATTTGCAGTTGTTATTTTCTTCTGGTTCTCTTTCCACCAAAATGGTTTAACTCTTACATTCTTTGCAAAAGACTATACATTACTAAAATTAGGACCTTGGAATCTTTCAGCTGAAACTTTCCAATCAATGAATCCTTTCTTTGTTGTTTTCCTTACTCCAGTAATTGTTGCTATTTTCGGATGGTTACGTAGCCGTAACATTGAGCCATCAACACCTAAGAAAATTGCTATTGGTATGGGTATTGCAGCTTCTGCTTATGTATTAATGACAGTTGTTTCTTACTTCTCTAACCTTCCTTTAAAAGCTGATATAATTGGAAACCCTCTTGAAGAAGCAAGACTTGTTACTCCTTTCTTACTAATGGGTACATACTTAATTCTTACAATTGCCGAGCTATTTATTAGCCCACTTGGAATTTCGTTTGTATCGAAAGTTGCTCCTCCAAAATACCAAGGTATTATGCAAGGTCTTTGGTTAGGTGCTACTGCTGCTGGTAACCAGTTACTATTTATTGGTGCTGTTCTATACGAAAGTGTGCCTATTTGGTTAACATGGACAGTATTTGTTGTTGCTTGTGTTATCTCTATGTTCTCAATGATTTTTATGCTTAAATGGCTTGAAAGAGTTGCTAAGTAATAGATATTAATATTAACTAAGAGCTGCTAGATATTCTGGCAGCTCTTTTTTTTATACTTTTTCAAACTTTCCTAAAATCTTTACGTAAAACCCAAACGGTAGAGAATAGGATAGAAATATGAAAAGATTTTTACTAACACTATTATTAATAATAGGAATTTACAACAGCTTAAATGCCCATAAAGCAGATAAATATTATTGGATAGAATTTACTGATAAAGAAAATACTAATTTTAATTTATCGAATCCGTCTATATTCCTTTCGCAAAAAGCCATTGATAGACGTCAGAAACAAAATATTCCACTAGATATTACCGACTTACCAATAAACAATTTATACATACAAAAAATAAAATCGTACGGAGTAAATGTTAAGAATACTATTAAATGGCTAAATGGTATTATAGTAACTACTACAGACGAAACTATAATAGAAGAAATTAGCTTTGAACCTTTTGTAAAGAATATTATTGAATATAGTATTGAAAAAAGTGTAAAAAAGAATAAGTTCGAAAAATCGTACGATAACACAAATTCCGAAAATTACCCATCGTTAATACACAACGGACAACTTATTCACGAAAAAGGATACACAGGTAAAGATGTAACAATAACAATAATTGATGCTGGTTTTTACAAGGTAGACAAACTCCCCGCTTTCGAAAATGCAATAAAAGAGAATAGAATAATTGCAACCTACGATTTTGTCAGAAACAAAACAGACGTTTATAGCGAAGATACACATGGTATGCAAGTACTTTCGTTAATAGCAGCCAATAAACCAGATATATTGAGAGGATCGGCTCCTGATGCAAATTTCGTTCTATTACGATCGGAAGACAAATTCACCGAAACACCAATTGAAGAATTATACTGGGTTGACGCAGCCGAATTTGCAGACAGCATTGGCACCGATATAATCAGTTCCTCGTTAGGATATTCTACTTTTGATAATGAGAGAGGGAACCACTTCTATAACGAACTCAATGGAAAAACAACAATAATTAGCAAAGCAGCTGAGTTAGCATCAAAAAAAGGTATCCTTGTTGTAGTGAGTGCAGGCAATGAAGGCAACGATGAGTGGGGATACATAACTCCTCCTGCCGACGCTGCTGGTATACTAACTGTTGGATCAATTGACAAAGACCTAACAATATCACCTTTTAGCTCGTATGGTCCAACCTACGACGGAAGGGTAAAACCAGATGTATTATCAATAGGAAGTAATGTAAAAGTTCAAAATTATAATGGCACACTAACATCTTCATCCGGAACTTCATTCTCAACACCAACAATAGCTGGATTAGCAGCATGCCTATGGCAAGCAAATCCTAATCTATCGAATACAGAACTTATTAAAATAATAATAGAATCGTCATGCCACTACCAAAAACCAGGAAAGCAATTTGGCTATGGAATACCTAATTTTATAAGAGCTTTACAAACTTTAACCGAAGTAAACAAACTTGACATAAGTAAAACATTCATCACCACGCCTAATCCATTTACAAATAATATTGATATTGAATTATCAGAACCTACAAAAATCAGAATGGTAACGATAGTTAATACTAATGGTAAAAAAATTACAGAAATAAATTATTACAATACCGAAATGAAAAATATTTATTTAACTAACTTGGGCCAATTGACAAAAGGAATATACATTGTTGTTATTTTAACAGATGATGGAATTCTTTCAAAAAAGCTAGTTAAATAAAGATGGATCCAATTACCTTAAGTGAACTAAGTAACCAAATAAAAAACAAACTCTACGAAGGTTTTCCCGATAGCTATTGGGTTGTGGCAGAGATAAGCGAGGCAAAAGTAAATTATTCGGGTCATTGCTATCTTGAATTAATTGAGAAAGACGAAAATGGCAAAAAGCTTACTACTAAAGCTAGAGCAACAATATGGGCATATATTTACAAAATGATTGCTCCTTATTTCAAAGAAGCATCGGGTTTAGAGTTACAAGAAGGAATAAAAATTCTATTCAAAACAACAGTTGAGTATCATCCACTATATGGATTAAGTTTAAACATTTTAGACATAGATCCCACATATAGTTTAGGCGATTACGAAAAACAAAAAAGAGAAATTATTGCTAAACTAATTGAAGATGGCATTTTCGACTTAAACAGAGAATTAACTATCTCTCCTACTCCATCAAATATTGCCGTAATATCATCGTCAAAAGCAGCAGGTTATCAAGATTTCTGCAAACAGATAGAGAACAAATCAGGTGATTTTAAAATAAATCACAAGTTGTTTAATGCCTCAATGCAAGGCGATACAGCCCAAAATTCTATTATTTCCGCATTAGACAAAATATACAATTCCAAATCTCATTTCGACTTAGTTGTAATAATAAGAGGTGGTGGCTCTCGTTCAGATTTAATGTGCTTTGACAATTACGAACTAGCAGCTAATGTTGCTCAATTCCCAATACCCATAATTACAGGAATAGGTCATGAGAAAGATGAATCGATAGTAGATATGGTTGCAAACACTAAACTAAAAACACCAACTGCTGTGGCCGATTTTATATGCGACTGCTTTGTTGAACAATATAACTATCTTATGGAGCTAGCAGGCATTGCTGTTAGATCGGTTGAAAGAAAATTATTTCAAGAGAAAAGCAAGCTGGTAAAATTAAAATCACAGTTTATTCCATTATCGCAAAATCGAATTCATAATGCAAACAAACATTTAAACAAACTAGGATTTGAATTACTACAAAACATTAACGACTATTCAAACACCACAACAAACACACTTAACTCACTAATACTAAAAACAAAGACATTAACCAATCAGCAATTAGCAATACAAAAAAACAGTATTAACAATTATGGTTTGATGATAAAGTTTAAATCAAATAATATTATAAATAATCATAAAAACAGACTAATTATCAACAACGAGAAAGCTTCTTTTTTAAACCCCGAACATCAATTAAAAAAAGGCTATAGCATAACTAAAACAAACAAAAAAGCATTAAAAACAGTTAATCAAATTAGCGTAAACGATAAGATAGAAGTAATAATTTCCGATGGACAGATTAATGCAACTATAAACAGTATTATTTCAAAAAGCGACAATCAAAAAGACTAAATAATGGCAAAGAAAATTATTTCATACTCCGAAGCTATAGGCGAAATTGAGGGTATTATCGAGAAAATGGATAATAAAGAGCTAGATATTGATGCTTTATCCGAAAATGTATCAAGAGTTACCGAGCTAATAAAAATATGTAAAAGCAAGCTTAAAACAACAGAAGAGCAGATAGAAAAAACACTAAACGAAATTGATATTGAAGACTAAAAAAAGGGAGCCATAAAGCTCCCTTTCTATATAATAAATAATCACTTAATTGATTATTGTTTTTTCATCTCTTGTGGTTTCAACATATATTCTGGATCAAGAACTCTGTCTAATTCTTCTTTAGACATCAAACCTTTTTCAAGAACTAAGTCATAAACACTACGATTATCTCTAAGAGCTTCTTTTGCAATCATAGTAGAATTCTCATAACCAATAACAGGGTTAAGAGCTGTAACTAAACCAATACTGTTATAAACCAATTCTTTACAACGCTCAGCATTAGCAGTAATACCATCAACACAACGGTGTTTGAAAGTAGTCATACCATTCTTAAGCATTTCAATAGACTCATATAAACTATGAATAATAATTGGCTCCATAACGTTAAGCTCAAGCTGACCTGCTTCAGAAGCAAAAGTAACAGTTAAGTCGTTACCAATAACTTTGAAAGCAATTTGGTTAACAACCTCAGGAATAACTGGATTTACTTTACCTGGCATAATTGACGAACCTGGTTGCATTGGAGGAAGATTAATCTCACCAAGACCTGTACGAGGACCAGAAGCAAGTAATCTAAGGTCATTACAAATTTTCGATAATTTAACAGCCAAACGCTTAACAGCTGACGAATACATTACAAACGAACCAGTGTCTTGAGTAGCCTCAACAAGGTTACTTGCATTAACAAGTTCTAATCCTGTAATATCTCTCAAATGAGCAACAACTTTTGTGTCATATCCTGGAGCAGAATTTATACCTGTTCCAATAGCTGTAGCACCCATATTGATTTCAAGAAACAATTTTGCATTTTGATTCAAACGCTCAACCTCTTCTCTAAGAGTAGCTGCATAAGCACCAAAAGCCTGACCAAGAGTCATTGGCACTGCATCTTGTAACTGAGTACGACCCATTTTAATTACACCTGCAAACTCAATAGCTTTTTTATCGAATGACTCAATCAACTTCTCAAGAACAGCAACTAACGACTTATTACTATTATACAAACCAATCTTAACAGAAGTTGGATATGCATCGTTAGTACTTTGTCCTAAGTTTACATGGTTATTTGGGTGACAGAATTGATACTCTCCACGTTTGTGTCCTAAAATTTCAAGAGCACGGTTAGCAATAACCTCGTTAGCATTCATATTTGTAGAAGTACCAGCTCCTCCTTGAATCATATCACAAACAAAGTGATTATGGAATTTACCATCAAGAATTTCAGAACAAGCCTGAACGATAGCATTACAAATATCTTCGTCTACTAAACCTAAATCATAATTAGCCTTAATAGCACCCATCTTAACGTATGCTAAACCTTTAATGATTTCAGGGAAGAAATTCAATGTTACTCCTGAAATATTAAAGTTTTCGATAGCACGAAGTGTCTGAACACCATATAAATATTCTGAAGGAACCTCACGATCACCAAGTAAATCGTGTTCCATACGTGTTTGACCTGATTCGTATTGAGCTGCCGAATTCATCAAATGAGTATTAGCATATCTCATTCTTCTACTAATAACCTTAGTAACTGCTGCTAAAACCTTAGTAGCAACAACAGGGTTTTCGTCGAAATACTTTTTTGTAACTGAATATACTGTAGTTACCTCAATAGCTCTAGCTGAAGTTGAATGCGTAGCATCTGTTCCAATAGCTCCTTCACCAAGGAAATCGCCATTTTTAAAAATAGCAAGACGCTTCTCTGCTCCAAGAGTAGAACGCTTATACAACTCTACCTCACCCTCTTGAATGATGAAGATATCTTGACGAGGGCCATTCTCTTCGAATAACAAGTCTCCCTTTTTATACTTCTTCTCTTGCAGGTTAGAAACTAATCCTGTTAGCTCGTCACTTGTTAAACCATTGAACAACTCAACTTCTTTAACAAAATCTAAAACTTTATCTGCTTTCATAGTCTGAAAATATTAGCGATAATTTTATGTTATGGCTACAAATGTATACTTCTATTTATATAAAAATGATGTTTCAGACAATCAATTTATATATTTAAAAGCATAAAACCGAATTGATATTTGTCACCTGTAGACTTTAAAGTCCTAAAAACAAAACAAAAAAAAATGAAAAAAAACCGCTAAGATCAATCTTAGCGGCAACAATAATAACTAATAATCTAAAAAAAAACTCTAATCGTTTTTAACTAAATGTGTCTTTATATTGGATACAACATTTTCGTGAGCAACAAAATCAATTGCTTCAGTAAATGTAGCAAGTCCTTTAATTTCTGTAACAACAGATTCCTTAACATTTAAATATTTCAAAAGTATAGACGAAAAATGTTTAATCTGCTGCTGATTTACTTGCAATACTTGCACCATATCAATATCGTCAACTATTAACGATTCAGTTACAGCCTTAAGTCGTAAAATATTTGAATTAGAAATATCTTGAATCTGTTTAAAAGCAGATTCAGCTTCACTTAAATTAGCAGATACAGTCCCTATAATACTGCCTGTTTGAACATTAAAAACAGGAGCTCCTACAAATGACGATGGCACTTCAATATCGTTTTGGATTTTCAAAATACCATTTTTAACATATTTACCTGTTACAACACCTCTCTGCATAATTAAATTATTATGTACTCCAGCACCAATGACAGCAATTTCTGTTCCAACCGAAACACTCTCATCAAACATTGCATTTACAGGATTAATCTTATACTCATTCAAAAAAGAGGCTATTATAATACCAAACCCCCATTTATTGTCTTTGGGTCCAGCTTGTAACTCGTTAACAAAATCTTGATAATTAATTCTAATTTTAGTTTTGGGAATAAAACCCTCATCTTCAAAAAAAGTAATTTCTACGTCTTTAGCCTTATCGCTATTAAAAACATCCAGAGAAGTAACTAATAATTCTTTTATCTTAAATGCAGTATATGTATTAACAGTATACCCTAACTCCCCTTTAAGATCGATTCTACAAATCGAAAAAAGCACCTTATTCCATATTTCCTTATACATAGTTACATTTTTTAGGTTTAACCTTTTTTTCAAATCCTCTTGACATTATCAGAAATTCTTTGTAAATGTAATCTAGTTTAAGTTGTCACGCAATTGTCAATTTTGTCATTTTTTTTGTCACAGCTATTTCAGGCATTAATAACATTATGAATCACCCTATATATAAGACAAATAAATATATTTGCAGAAAAACATAACATCAAATAAACATATCAATCACTTTTGCTACTCCATTATCATTATTCGATTCAACATTTTTATACTTTTCTAATAGTTTTTCTGGAGCATTAGCTACTACATAACTATTTTCAGTGTATTCAAGCATATCAATATCGTTAAAATCATTACCAATAACCACAATACTTTCAATTTTCAAATCATACTTTTTCCTCAAAAAATCTACTCCTGTGGCTTTAGATACATTAACGGGAAAAATTTCCATCCAAATTGTTTCTCCATTTAAAGGCGAAGTGGTTCGAATAACTTT
>JAFGOQ010000165.1 GCA_016926405.1 Bacteroidales bacterium | reverse complement strand
GAACGGTAGAATCTGTTATTCAGGAAAAATGGGCTAACTCGGTTAAGAGAATTTATTAGAGAGCACAATTTATGAAGTATGATTTATGATTTGAATTGTAGTTTTATCACTCATCCCGAATTTGTTTCGGAATATTTTATCTCTTAATATTCAACTTCCATATAAATTGTGAAAGGCTATTATATATAGGCATTATACCATTTTGCACATTAGGTATATTTTGTATTTTAAATTGGTTTGATGTAAATCCGTCGCAAATTTGGGCTAAACCATTTGGTTTGGTGTAAATCCGTCGCAAATTTGGGCTAAACCATTTGGTTTGATGTAAATCCGTCGCAAATTTGAGCTAAACCATTTGGTTTGGTGTAAATCCGTCGCAAATTTGGGCTAAACCAATTGGTTTGATGTAAATTGGTTAAAATAAGCAGTTATTTTTATTAATCTATAACTTGTTTCGGGATCAATTAACACGGAATTCATAACTCAAAATTACTATGTTACACAAAAAGAGCCAGCAATTGCGAGAATACAATAATCAGAATAAGAGCAAACGGAAACACCATTGCATAAGCAATTGAACAGGCGTTTGTTTTTGTTGAATCGTTAAGTAATCCTATACCAGCAGAGTTTGTAAGAATACCTGTTGTTGCACCCATAAGGGTAAGGAAATTCATTTTGAATAATTTATGACCCACAAAAACAGTTATTGCAGCTGGCACAATTGTAATAAACACACCTATTAAGAAAAGCGTAAGACCATTTCCTATAAACATTTCAACAAACGAGACACCTGTCTTTGTTCCAATGCCTGCCAAAAATATTGCCAATCCAAGTTCGCGTAAAAGAGTATTTGACGAGCCCGATAGCGACCAAATTACTGGTCCTGTTTTACCCAACGCACTTAAAATTAGTCCAGCAATTAACACTCCGCCTGTGCTTCCTAGAGAAAATGTTGTATCACCCGATATTGGAATTTTTATCGCCCCTAACAGGAATCCTAAGCTTATCCCTAAAAAAATTGGAATAAGATTTATTGCCGACAGACGGCTTTTATCGTTTATAGAAGCTGGATCGAGCGATCTTTACGTTGTTCCTCGTTACAAAACAGCTTTTGTTAATTCGTTTACCGAAGTGCCTACGCTTGACATTTTGTGTAGCTTCTATAATAGCGAAGGACAGCCTCTTGAGAGTGCTCCTGAGTATATTTTACGTAAAGCTCACGACGAGTTTAAAAAAGCTACAGGTTATACTTTTAAAGCTCTTGGCGAGTTGGAGTATTACGTTAATTCTACTGTTGAGGAGTTGTATCCTGCTATTGACCAAAAAGGTTATCACGAGTCGGGTCCGTTTACTAAGTTCGAGGATTTCCGTGTTGAGGCTACAAGAACAATTGCTATGTGTGGTGGACAGATTAAGTATGCTCACTCTGAGGTTGGAAACTTTACCAATGGTAAAGAAAATTTCGAACAACAAGAGATTGAGTTCCTTCCATGTCCTGTTGAAGATGCTGTTGATCAGTTAGTAATTGCTAAATGGATTCTTCGCAAGCTTAGCTTTCAGTATGGTGTTGAAATTAGTTTTGCTCCAAAAATCACTGTTGGTAAAGCTGGTAGCGGTTTACATATTCACATGCAGCTTGAAAAAGATGGCAAGAATATGATGGTTGGAAACGGCGTTCTTAGCGATGTTGCAAAACGTATGATTGCAGGTATTCTTGATGTTTCGGATGCTATTACTGCTTTTGGAAACACAATTCCTACATCGTATTTACGTTTGGTTCCTCATCAGGAAGCTCCAACTAACATTTGCTGGGGCGATAGAAATCGTTCGGTATTAGTTCGTGTTCCACTTGGATGGAGCGGTACTACTAATATGATTTACGATGCTAATCCGCAAGAAGACTCAATTATGCCATCGCAAGACGGTAAACAAACAGTTGAGTTCCGTGCTGCTGATGGTTCGGCTGATATTTATAAGTTTGTTGCTGGTTTAGTTGTTGCTTCGCAACACGGTTTGCAAATGGATAACGCTTTAGAAATGGCCAAGAAACTTTATGTTAACGTTAATATTTTCCACGACGAGCATAAAGATAGATTAGCTGAGCTTGAGCAACTTCCTACTTCGTGTGAGGAGTCGGCAAAACGTTTAAACAACAAGCGACTGGTTTTCGAGAATAATAATGTATTCCCTAAAGGAGTTATCAACAATGTTATTTCTAAACTTTCGGCTTACAAAGACGGCGACTTAAGCGAGCGTCTTTATGGCAAAAACGATGAGATTAGAGAATTAGTACTTAAGTACATTCATTGTTAATAGTATTATAATACAGAAAGGGATTGTTCATCTAGAACAATCCCTTTTTTTATTTCTGCTAAGTCTTAATAGTGTTGATGTGTTCCAAAAATACTATCAGGACTTGCTGACTTAATCAATTAGTCAGAATTACAATTTAATAATATCAATTAGTTCTTTTGGAAGTTTCGGTAACGATGGGTCGTCCAATTGCACATTATTATATAATTGCAGAAAATAGTATGCTCCTTTTGAAAGACTCTCTTGAATAGCTTGCGCTCCATATTTATTCTCTATATGATAAACCATAAACTTTCCAGCAATAGCTCCATATTTATTCCAATAATTGCCTGTGTTAGCACTCATCAAAAGATTATATTTTTCTTGTTCGTTAAGTTCTGTGCTAACCAATTGTTTAACGGCGTCGTTTAATTGATTAAAAGTTAATTTTTCACGGTTTTTTAAGTTCTCCGACGAATTGTAATTATCGGTTAAGTATTGTTTCATATTATTGCTTAAAAAATGAGCTATTCCTTCGTTTTGAATAACCTTTGCTAAGCGTCCAATATAAGTTGTGTCGTTGTTGTTTTGCCAATAGTCGGACACTTTTTTATACTCTTCGAAAGTTAAATGAAACAGCTCATGCGACATGATTTGTGAAACATTCTCTTTTAATAACATATCCATATCATCGCCATAAAGTTTTGTCATGATTGACAGATTCATTATAATAACAGGCTCTCCTTGTTCAGTAACTTTGTAGCAATTATTCTCTTTTACAACATTCCTAACCATAGCATCGCCCCATTTCCAGCCTGTTAACACAAAATGAACATTACTGTTAATGTTTAACGAATAATCGGAGGGTATGTATGCTTTGATTCTGGCGATCACCTCGCCTCCGAAATCGAACATCTTAATTTTATTAATCAGTACCGATGTTTCATCTCTTTGTAAATAAGCCAATCGTAAACCATATGGGTCGTTTGTTAAAGAGTCGTTAGGCGAAAAATTATTTAATGCATCACCAAACGAAGGTGGGTTATCATCATGTAGAGTGTTTTTAACAATGCCTGCCATAATTTGTGTTCCAGGTTGCTTTAATAGACTTTGTGTGATTGAGTCTGATTTGTTATCGAACCATTGTAAAAGCAAATCGGGAGATTCGGTATGAATACTAATTTTAATATCGGTTGTCTTGTTTTGGTCACACGATGAAATACTAGTAAGTGATATTAGTGCAGATAAAATTATCAAATTGGTTGATAATTTTCTTAACAGATTGTTTTTTGTTTGACTTGTCATTTTGTTAGATTTTAGATTATCATTTCTATTGACGAGTCATCTTTTTTATTGTTGCATTTTGTGTTGAACAGCATTCTATATACAATGCTTTACAAAAATGCTGTCAGGTTTGGTTTATACAAAACAAAAAAAATATTTGGTGGTGTTAATCCTTAAAATCATAATTCGTACAATTAGTAGTAGTTAGATACCAGTAAAGTCTATTTCTACTTATCTCACCAAAGGCTATGCTGTGTTAAAAACCCACCCCAACCCCTCCCAGGAGGGGAAGCACTGAAGAGGATTCACTCATAATTCATAACTCATAATTTAAAAAAGTCCTCACATCCCCAAATCATCAATTTTTCTTCTGTTCAAGCTCTTCTACTTCAAAGTTCAGTTGTTCCCACTTCTCCATCTCTTGCTCTAGTTTAAGCTTTATATCTTGGTAATCTTTATAATATTGAGCATGATCTTCAACACCTTCGGGGCTTATAAGCTGATTATCCATTTTCTCGAGCTCGGCTTCGTACTTCGAAATCATCTTCTCCGACTCTTCAACCTGCTTAGTAACTTTACGAATCTGCTTATCGAGCTCTTTTCGCTCTAGGTACTGAAGTTTATTATCCGAAGTCTCTTTATCGTCGCTATTCTTTTTCTGAGGTGCAGCAGCAATATTAAGATCGTCGGGGTTTTCGATGTTACATTTATCCAAGAAATGTTGAATCCCACCCAGATACTCTTTTATCCCTTTATCTTTAAATTCGTACACAATATCAACCATTCCCGACAGGAATTCACGGTCGTGCGATACAAGAAGTACTGTTCCCTGATAGTTCATTAAAGCATTCTTAAGAATATCTTTAGTGTTCATATCCAGGTGATTGGTAGGCTCATCCAGAACAAGCATATTGTAAGGCTCAAGCATAAGCTTAACAAGTGCCAAACGGGTTTTCTCGCCGCCCGAAAGCACACGAACCTTCTTATCAACATCCTCGCCGCGGAACAAGAATGCTCCAAGAATGCCCTTTATATTTTTGCGGATATCGCCAACGGCAATATCGTCGATAGTTTCAAAAACAGTTTTATTGCCATCAAGCAGCTCGTCTTGATTCTGAGCAAAATATCCAATCTTAACATTATGACCAACCTTGCACTGACCAGTATAATCAAGCTCGTTAACAATAATGCGCGAAAGTGTTGTTTTACCCTCGCCATTCTTACCTACAAAAGCAATCTTCTTGCCTCGCTCTATAGTAAGATCGATATTATCTAAAACCTGATGCGAGCCGTAGCTCTTACCAAGATTCTTAATCTCCAATGCAATATTTCCCGATCGTGGTGGTTCGGCAAAACGGATATTAACAGAGTCTTTCTCAACCTCGTCAATCTCAATACGCTCAACCTTCTCTAGCTGCTTTATGCGCGACTGAACCTGAACGGCTTTAGTTGCTTTATAACGAAAACGCTCGATAAAATCTTCGGTCTCTTCAATCATTTTTTGTTGATTGCGGTAAGCCGCCATCTGAGTCTCTATCTGCTCTTTGCGCAACTCCACAAAGGCCGAATATGGCACTTTATAATCGTAAGCACGCTTAGCAACAATCTCTATTGTTCTGTTAGTAACATTGTTCAGGAAAGTTCTATCGTGCGAAATAAGAACAACTGCCCCGTGATAGTTCGACAAAAAACGCTCTAACCACTGAATAGACATAATGTCGAGGTGGTTGGTAGGCTCATCAAGCAGCAACACATCGGGTTTACTAAGCAAAAGCTTAACCAGCTCGATACGCATACGCCATCCACCACTAAATTCGGATGTCTGACGATCGAAATCGGAATCCATAAATCCTAGTCCGCGCAGTGTACGTTCAAGTTTCGACTCAATCTGATTTGAGTCTAACAGATTAAGACGATCGTTAATCTCGGCCAAACGTTGAGCAATCTTCATATACTCGTCGCTCTCGTAGTCGGTGCGCGTGCTAAGGGCAATGCCTTGCTCTTCGGCTTGCTTTTGTAGAGTTAATATCTCGTCAAAGGCACGGCGCGACTCCTCTTTAACAGTGCGGCCGTCGATTAATGCCATCTGCTGTGGCAAATAACCAATACTAACCTCCGATGCACCGCTTACGCGACCCTCGGTGGGCTCTTGTTTTGATGCTAATATTTTTACCAGCGTCGATTTACCAGCGCCGTTTTTACCAACAAGACCAATTCGGTCTTTCTTATTTATTAAAAACGATATTTTATTAAAAAGTTCGAAACCTCCAAAGTGTACCGAAATGTTATCTAATGAGAGCATAATTATCTTAAAATTTGCACAAATATACTATTTCTCGTTTTATAAGGCATTAGCCAAATATTGTTTTACTGCAAAGAGCTGCTTTTGGGGGTTGTGCTGTAAAAAAAGCAGATAGACCAACTGATATTTTCATGTGTCTAAATTGGTTTTTTATTGTCATTACTTGTCCCGATTTATCGGGGCTGAACTCGCCAATTCAATCATCCCCCTTTGTGTTAGTCTAGCTATCATAGCAGGTTTCAAAGAATTAAATTCAAGACCAAAGAGTTCGTGTTCTTTGTGATAAGGATGAAGAAAAATGGTATTACTCGATAATTGATATTATTGAGACTTTGACAGGATTGAAAACAAATTAAACGCCAAAGAACTTGGTAATAAATTGGATGACGAAAATAAAAAAACAGAAGAATAAACATCACTCACAAATTCCTCTTTAACTTTTAGTACAATATATAGTAGCAAATAACTGCACAGGCTGTTGCACACTTTATTACACATCAAAAATAATCAACCAACAAAATTAGTACAAACCGCTAGGGCATAATCTTTTTAATAAAGACTCTAATTGTTAGCCTATAACAAAGTGAATACTTTGTTAAAATAACTCTTAAATACTCTAGCTTTTTCTAAACGTTACAGCTATATTTAGCAGGCTAAAAAACGACACTCACATATAATGCAGATAAAGACAATACCTTTATTGGAGAGTTGGCGTGCATTCCACAATCGGTAAATATACTTGTATTGAAAATAAAAGGATAAGGAAAGACGCAAAATACCAAACCAAACCAACAAAAAAATGGATTCAAAAAAAAAGTATTACTTTACAGACGATATTGAAAAATTAGGTCAATTCTCAATTAACCATAAAGATGGTCGTTATACAAAAGAGATAATGCAAGCAGCATTTAAAATTGTACGTAATGAATGTGATCTGAAACAAAGCAAGTTAATTCCTGGTTACTTAGATAGGAATAAAACATTTTTTGAATGTCCTATAATTGTTTTTTATATAAAAATCACTGGAATTAATTTAGAATTACCAAGTAAAGAAGACTATTATTCATCAAATTGTAAGCTAAAAAAGATATCTATCAGCCTAGAGATTTTTGATAAAGAATTTACAAATTCAATCCAATATGATATAGTAAAAAGCTATTATTACAATACTGTTGAGATTCTTTTATTCAATGATAGTATTAATATGCTCAATGAATATATCGAATCTGGTAGAGATATTAATAAATTATGTCTAAAAGGTAGCGGATTTTCAAAAACAAGACTAGACCATCGCGCCATAATTTTAAATGCTGTCCAACAATTAACTTTCGAAGTTTATGAAGATAGCTCAACTTGCGTAGGAAAAGATAATGTTTTTTGGACCGAATTAGTAGTTAGTAATCTTCCTAATAACTCATATTTAAAAGAACTAATTATAACTTGTTTAGCTAAACAAGGTGTAGGAATTAAATCTGAAAAATCATCTGTATCAGTTATACTTTTAAGATATACTGTATGGACAGCCTCATATAAACGAAGACTAATACCAGATTATAATGTCGCAGAAATAATTGATTTTTTGAAACTAGATATGGCAATGATATTTAATTCTAAAGAATATATATTATCAAATATGGAAAAGACAATATAAACACATTACTATAAGCGAATCTCCACCATAATTTACATATCCAATAGTCTGTTTAAACTAATGTCGTCTAAAATCCAATGAAATGAATATCGAAGAACTAATTAATAAAGGAGAGTACAATGATTTTGAGAAAAGTAAACTAAAAAATATTGATTTAAAATTAAAAGAACATAACAATGAATTCACATATCATATAGATTCTAATGTAACTTCTGCAAAGTGTCGCTATAATGATCGTAAGATATTACTAACTAATTATAATTATTCAATAATTATTCACGAATTACTACATGCTGAATTAATGTTTGTGAAAAATTACCCATCCTTAGAAAGGATATACAGTATTGAGTCAAAGATTTGCTTAAGAAACAGAATGAAATTTATTAAAGACTTTACAAATGACCTACATCACTTAATTTTCTATAAAGATTTTGATTTATTGACACAGCATTGTAAAAGTAGAAAATTTGTTTGTAATGAAAGAGTTGTAACCAATGTTGGTATAGGCGATACATTTCAAATTGTATTACATGGTATAAGAAACACCACTAACAAAGAAGAAAGATTAAATCAATTTTATAATCGTGGTTTTATTAGGTTGCAATACCGTAAGCTTCTGTTTGGAGATAATATTGATAAAGAATTAAAAAAATTAGAAGAATTAGAACCTATTCTATTATCAGCATTTAATCAAATAACTGTTTCGCTAATAAATTTAAAAAAAATAGATAAATCTGTCGTAATTAAATTATATACTGATTTCTTTAGAGAAATTGATTTATTCCTAACATAAAAATAGCACACTTAACATTAAATTAATGAATCTCTTCGTTGTTTAAAACATAAAAAACATGCTAGTTTCGAGGACGGTAGTACTACACCATGTTAATCATCGTATACGGAAGATCACTGGTTATCTAGAACTAGACGTTTATCTTTGAAGCCGATAAATAAGAATATTAACAAAGAAAATAATCACGCACGCCAATATATTATAAAAAACATTGGCGGTTTGTAGGAATACAAAAGGTAATTCAAGTAAAAAAAAATCGGCAAGCCAATCGGAGATTTGCTTGCAACTTTGATTCGATGGCTCAACACTTGGCTTGCCTACTGCGAACTGCAAACTTCAGCTTTTTGCTGACGCCAAACAGCTCTATTGCTGTCGTTGTGCGTCAGTTTAAAACAGCAACCCAAAAACAAAAAAAAATTGAATGAAAAACATTTCAGAAAAGTGGATTCAAGAGAAACTCGAATACATTGAAAATATTACTGAAAACTATTCTCCCCAAGAGAAGGATAATATTCAATATGAGTATTTAAAAAAGTTGATGATAAGAATCCCAAAACTAGAAAACACCAATGAAAATGAACTAATTGAAAAAATTAATTTGGTTACAGATAATTTACCAAAAAAAACAAATGGGATTACTCTGAATTATGGTAACTCATCGAATAATATTGAGAATTTAAAAACTTATACCAAAAATAAATACAAACTTGTTTCGAGAGGACATTATAAAAGATTTTTATTTTCATATGGGATTGTACTTGGTCCATCGTTTGGTCTACCTTTTGGAGTTGCTATATCGAATATAGGGCTAGGTATGTTAGTAGGAATGTGTTTAAGTTCACTAATCGGTATTATTTTTGGAATTTATTTAGACAAAAAGGCAAGAGTAAAAAATAGAGTATTGTAAAAACCGAAAGCCCAACATTTAGCTCAAAATAAATTAGCCGAACCAATAAAACCCCAACTCTGGCGCGAGCTTTTTATATAGTTTAGTGCAAAGTTTAAGAATTTGATAGCTAGTGCCAAATGTATGCATTGTTGTGCTAGGCTCTGCAAAACAAAAAGGTTGTAAATACTAGCTTCAAGCTTGCACTGGCCTGTCAATAAATCAACAATATTGTAAGAGGGTGTTCAAAAAACTACATTAGAGTGTCATCCTGAGCGAAGTTAAAGGTCATCCTGAGCAGAGCCGAATGTCATCCTGAACGGGAGTCGAAGGTCATCCTGAGCGAGCCGAATGTCATCCTGAGCGGAGCCGAAGGATTGTTTCATTGAAAACACAACGTTTCGACTCCGCTCAACGTGACATTTTAATTCTTATTAAAACCCTTTAGCGCCTTTGTGCCTTAGCGGTAACCTTTCTCAACAAAAAAACTTAGCGCCTTTGCGACTTTGCGGTAACCCTTCTCAACAACAAAAACCTTAGCATCTTCGTGCCTTTGCGGTAACCCTTCTCAACAAAAAAAAACCTTTGCGTCTTTGCGACTTTGCGGTAACCTTTCCCAACAAAAAAAACCTTAGCGCCTTCGTGCCTTAGCGGTAACCCTTCTCAACAACAAAAACCTTAGCATCTTCGTGCCTTTGCGGTAACCCTTTCTCAACAAAAAAAAACTTAGCGACTTTGCGAGAACCTTTTATCAAAACAAAACCTTAGCGCCTTCGTGCCTTAGCGGTAACCCTTTCTCAACAACAAAAACCTTAGCATCTTTGCGACTTTGCGGTAACTATAAAAATCAAAAGAGGATGTTACTTACAGCAACACCCTCTTTCTTATCAATTCCAAAATAAATATATCAATAGCACTATTCCTTCTCGAACTTAGCTTTTTCTATTTCTTCTTTAAGAGCTTTACCAGGTGCAAAAACAATTTTTAGCCCTTTAATTTTATTAACATTAAATTCGGCCTCGTTGACAACACCTTCGCTACTAAAACTCATACGCAGCGAACCTAATTCGCCTAAACTTACCGAATTACCATCTAATAAATACTTAGGTATTTGCTCTACAAGATTTGTTAATACATTATTTACATCGCCTCGCGATAACGACGAAATATCGGCAATGTCAACTCCAATTCCTTTTAGGGTTTTGGTTCCTTTTTTCACACTAGTTGCATAAATCTTTTTTGGAGCCTCTTTGTCGGCAGGGTTACCGCGCTCAATCAATTTGTACTTTAGCATTTTTAATGATTTTTGGTTTAACTTTTCGATTAACGGTTTGAAAATAAAATATTTTTTTTAACCACCAAAATTTTTAACCGAAAAAATGCAGCATTTTTTTGAAAACCAACATAAAAAAGAGATTTTAGGCACAATTCAACCATCGAAAAACCCAGTAAAATCGGGCATTTCAGAGGGGGTG
>JAFGOQ010000164.1 GCA_016926405.1 Bacteroidales bacterium | reverse complement strand
CAAAAGAGACAAGGCAGTGCCTTGTCTCTTTTGTTTTTAATTATATTATTACACCTACATATCACAAACATGTTGACTAATACAAATTAATGACATATCCATTATGCTTAACATGCAAGCATTGCAACTTTGAATCTCTTTGTAATTCAACTCAACTATTTATTAATGAAAAAATTTAATTATTTTCACACCACTCAAACTGTGTGTTAAAAATGGAAATAAAAAGTTTAATATTTTTCTGCGGAATTCAAATTCTTGGTTTATTAGTTATATTACTTCGAAAGAAATTTCACACAATACCCAACTATTTATTAATAGTATTATTGGCTAATATTATTATTCACTATACATACTATTATCTTTACTTTTCGGGTATTATAGTAGAATCTTCAACCCTTGGATATACAATAGTTCCATTTGCAACACTGTCACCACTGTTAGTTTATTACTATGTAATGTCAGTATTATATGGAAGATTAAGATTTACAAAAATCAGCATTCTACATTTAATACCTATCACGATTAATGGAATAATCTTTTTATTCTTTATAAACTCACACGACAACAAACCAACTCTAATATACGCAGCAAAAAATGTATTAATATCTCTATATATACTATACCCTTTGTTAATGATAAAAATGATAAACAACTTTTACGAGATAAAGGGTTTTTCATTTAAAATATTCAAATTCAACAAAAACAAAACATCTCTTGTTAGATTATTAATAATAATGATGACTGTTCATTTTTGTATTTTAATCACAAAAAATAATCTTTATATTTTTGGAGTACAACACCAAAGTATTATGAACTACATTAATATTAGCTTCTTACTAATATTAGGATACGCCTTAAGTTATGTAGTTGTTAGTGAACCTAAAACAATTCCTTTGGCACAAGAGAGACAAGGATTGGGAGGATTCAAAAAGTACGAAAAGTCGAAATTAACAAAGTCTATTGCAAAAAATAACATTAGTAAGTTAAACACAATAATGGAGACAGAGAAGCCATATCTGAACTCTGAATTTAATATGAGTACATTCTCAAAACTTAGCGGATTAACTCATCACGAAATATCTGAGACTCTTAACGGACTGATCGGTCAAAGCTTTAATGATTATGTAAACAACTACCGAGTTGAAGAATTTAAACTGCTTGCAACAAAAAAGGAGTATAAGAATTTTTCGATACTTGCACTATCATTCGAGGCTGGGTTTAAATCAAAGTCAACGTTTAATGCATCGTTTAAAAAGATAACTGGCGAAACTCCTTCGCAATATCTGAAGAATCTGAAATAAGATTATTGAAATCAAAATTTACTCGATAATTTCTCCATATTAGAACATATTTCTACAATTATTAGGATAATAATCTCTACAACTATCTAAAAAATACAACTAACACAACATCCTTAAAACTTCACTCCAAACAGTTTTAAACTCTTTACAATAAGCACTTTTAACAGAGTACGAAAATATTGGCGGACGTCCTAATTCTTTAGGACTGACAATGGTCTCAAATAATATTAACTTATTTGGCCAAACAAAAAAACAAATCAGCCATGAGTAAAGAGGAACTTAATAAAAAAGAAGAATCTAATACTGTAAATCGTCGCGATTTTCTAAAATACGGAGGTGTATTAACTGTATTAGGTGCAATGGGTGTTTCTGCTGCCGCTGCAATACCAAAGAAAGCAGTTTCGAAAAACGTTAATAAATTAATTGCAAATAATATAGTTAAAGAGCACGACGATTTTCCTGCCGAAATCAGAGAAGACTATGTTGCTCCAACAAACTTCGATAATATTCATGCCAGAGCTTTCTTCGCTGATGCTTTAAAACCACTTGGTGTTGAAGTAGAAAAAGATATTATAGAGAATGGACGTCAGTTTGTTCACAAAATGAATCATGCTTGGGACAACTCTAAAGCTGGTTATAACCAAGTAGACAAAGCTCTTTTAGCAGGCTCGTGGGCAATGTCTAATTACGGAGCTGGTCCAAGCCCTGCTGCTATTTCAGATTATGGAGTATTCAGTTGGGAACAAAAAACAGAAAAAAATCCTCAGGCCTTTTTAGACAACGACTTTATTGCTCCCGAAAAGTGGAAATTCGAAAGCAAACAAGAAGCGGCCAATTATATTAAAAGAGCCGCAAAACTATTTGGTGCAAACCTTGTAGGTATAACCAAAAGAGACAAGCGATGGGATTATAGTAAATTTCTTAACCCTATCCCTCCTATTGCTCGTAAACCTATGAGCGGCATGCCTACTCCTGAGCAATTAGAGGAATTAAAAAACTGGGGTCCCGATAAATTTGTAACAGATTGGAATAGTTTTCCTTTTGAGCCAAAATCGGTAATTGTTATGGCTTTTGAAATGGATTATGAAGGATTTGCCACTGCCCCATGCCATATCAGTGGAGCATCTGCAGGTGATGGTTACTCAAGACTGACAAAAACTGCTTATCAGCTAGCTGTATATTTAAAAAATCTGGGTTACAAAGCTGTTGCAGCAGGTAACGATACTGGTCTTAGTGTTCCTTATGCTATTGCCGCTGGGTTGGGAGAAAATTCTCGACTTGGGCAGGTTGTCACTTACAAATATGGTCCACGTGTTCGTATCGCCAAAGTATATACCGATTTTGATTTCGTTGAATACGATAAACCTAAGTCTTTTGGTGTAATGGATTTCTGCAAAAACTGTATGCGCTGTGCCGATGCTTGCCCATCGAAAGCTATTACACACGATAAAGAACCATCATTTGAACCAACTCACGATAACAAAGACAACGCATGGTACAACACTAAAGGTGTTAAGAAGTATCACATAGATGCTAAAAAATGTTTCCAAATTTGGGCCGAACTAGGCGACGACTGTGGTGTATGTATTGCTGCTTGTCCATACAACAAACCCGATTTCTGGCATCACCGATTAGTTGATAGTGTATCAGCTGCTATGCCAGGTACTGTACACGACATTATGCGAGAAATGGACAAACTTTTTGGTTATGGTAATGTAGAAGACGAAGCTGCTATTAAAAAGTTCTATAGCCCTGATGGAAAAAGCTATAACGGTCATTAATACAAATAGGTTTAAAAAACATAAAAAAATATAAACTATGATTTTTTCAGGAATTGAAATGTTGTTTTTTACTCTAGGCGTAATGACAACTTTAGGAATAGGAACAATAATTTACTATAACAGAAAATTAAAATTTAACGGTTGGGCTTGGGCTACAATCTGTACTGGGCTGTTTTTACTAATATTTACTACAGCTTGGTCGGTTAGTGCTGTCCTTGAGGGCGAACCAAGAGCATCGAGTATGGGGTTAATAGTTTTTGGAATACCATCAATAATACTGCTTGTTTTAGGACGAAAACTAGCTCTTTCAAAAAAAACAAAAGAGTAAATATTTTTAGTTAATAATCTCTTTTATGAGTGGTTAGCGTCATGCTTTCCACTCTTTTCAAAACCAATGAAATCGAAACATGATAAAAAAAGTCATTAATTGGACTGCTTACTTAAGCTTAATAACGGCTTTTATATATGGATATTTTTACTCTGCCGAAAATCACGAATTGGCTACTCTTAAAATATTAGCCTCTAATAATCTTACTCTAGGCAAAGAAGAATCAAAAATGTTTGAAGTTGAAAAAAATGATACTTTAATAGGATATCTTACTATTGGTCATTCACAAGGATATGGTGGCCCTTTAAAAGTAGCTGTTATCATTGATATTAATGGCAAAATAATAGCCACCGAAACAATTCAAAGTTTCGACACTAAATCGTTTTTGGCAAAGCTAGAAAACAACAAGTATTTCGATCAGTATGAAGGAAAAATAGCAAACCAACCATTTGTTTTAGAAAACGATATAGAAGCAATATCTGGTGCAACTATTAGTTCGTTGGCTATTTCAGATGCTATTAGAGAGGCCGCGCATAATGTTGCCCAATATAAATTAAAAATGGAATTACCAAAAAAGGAAAACCATTGGAAATTTTCGTGCAACGAGGCTATTATTTTATTATTATTCATTCTTAGTCTGTTTATTTCATTTTTAGGATTAAAAAAACTACGATATTTAAGTCTTACTTTAGGACTTGTATTTATTGGGTTTATGTTTAACGAGTCGTTATCGTTAACACATTTAGGACGATTTCTATTAGGTTATCTCCCCGACATTCATACTCACTTTACTTGGTGGTTACTTATGGGAGGTACATTAGCTATTATTATAGGTTGGGGAAAAAATGTTTACTGTAATAATATGTGTCCGTTTAGAGCAACGCAGGTTTTTCTTCATAAAATTTCGGGAATAAATTTAAAATTACCACCTAAACTAGCCAGAGTACTGACAAAAACTCCATTTATATTATTATGGGCTTCTCTCATCTTAATATTCTTATCTGCTAACCCAACTATATCGTCATACGAGCCTTTTGCAATGATGTTTTCGCTTAAGGGAGTTGGAATTCAATGGTATATTCTTCCTGCTTCGTTAATTGGAGCACTGTTTTTCTCGAATTTCTTCTGTATATTTTTCTGCCCTGTTGGTGGATATTTACGCTGGACTTTAAAAATCAGAAAGCATATAATTGACCGATTTAAAAAACAATAGTTATGATTAAAAAGAAAAAAATCAGTTTATCTATAATTGGTGGAGTAGCCCTTTATTTAGCATGTTTAATTTCAATTTTAGTTTTCATAATAGGTAATTTATAATATTAGCGATTCGTAAAATACCTAACCTAAAAAGAGACAAGGCGGTGCCTTGTCTCTATGGTTTGATCTGATTATTTTGAACAGGTATGAATTGATATCATTTAAAATGATAACAATCTTTATTCCATCTTTCAGGGTTTAAAACAATATATTCGGCTATTTCCAAATACGATTTATTATTTCTTATCACATGATCATAAAATCGGCTTTGCCATAAAAAACTTGGGTTTATCAACCTTACATGTTTAGTTACAATCGATTTATACGAACCTATTATCGACGATATAGTTCCTTTACCCTGATTTTGAAAACGTTTCTCACTTGGTGTTTTATTATTTGTGATATCTGTAGAGACAAGGCACTGCCTTGTCTCAATAACTGAATTGTCTTTATTTAAAATAATTATTCCATGAATGTGATTTGGCATAATTACAAACCTATCCAATACAACAAATGGAAAGTGATTAGGTATTTCTGTCCAATATTTATAAGCAATATTACCAATATCCGATAGATTCATTTTTCCATCTACAATATCGCCAAAGTAGTTCTGTTTTTTATAGGTGCATATTGTAATAAAGTAAGCCCCGTTACAACCATAATCCCAGTTTTCAAATCTGGTAGATTCTATTCTGTATTTATTGTCATATTTTTTAACCATGCAATAAGTTAAAATATGATTTTTGCGCAGACAAGGTGGTAAGCAAACTAAAAAAAAGAGAAAAGGCGGCAAGCATCACAAATAACAAAAGAGACAAGGCGGTGCCTTGTCTCTACGTGTAAATGTTATTTTATAAATAAATATTGTCGAAATATATGATTGCTATTTGGACAAGACAAGGCGGTGCCTTGTCTCTACGGTTTGATCTGATTATTTTGAACAGGAATAAATTATATCATTTATTTAGACAAGACAAGGCGGTGCCTTGTCTCTACCTAACTAAATTCGATCCTACTTGTGGTTGCGATAGTAACTCTTCGAACACGGCCCATGTTTTTTCTGGGGCACAATTCTCGGCATCCATCTGCTGCATATATTTTTTCACCATATCTTGACCATAGTTATAGTTAATAATGTAGCTCTTGTTTGCCTTTATAAATGCAAAGCTTTTGCGTGTTCCTTCAACCGAACGTAAACTATATTTAGCAAGCCATTCAACAGCTTCATCTTCCGAACATTCACCATCGAAAAATTTACGTGCAGCTTCGTTACGGCTATAGCTAAGCTCGTGCGATAGCTCTAATATATGATAATATTTATCGGCCAACTCGGGGTTAATTCCTGCCAAAGGAAACAGAACCTCTTTCTCGAACTTAAGACGCTCAGCAGGCGGAAAACATACATTAATACCGTAGTTAGCTGTTCCCTCGGCAATAAACGACTGTGGACTATATAGAGGGTAAGCACAATATTCAACCCAACCACGCTCTTTATAAAGTTTATTCTCTAAAAGTGCATTATAAACATGGTGACCAGGATAACCTTCGTGACAAGCCAAATCGATTGCACGGCTAATCTCCATAGGGACATCGGTATTTACCTGAATAAGGCTATAACTGTTGCCTTTGTACCAATTGTAAGCACCCCAAACCTGATCTTTTACATATTCAACAGTAAAGCTCTCGTTTTCTGGTAACTTAATATATTTTAATGTACGCGAGCGAGCCTCGTTTATTGCTGCCTGAAATACTGTATCTAGCTTATCGGTTGGAATTATAAATTGCTTTTTAAACTCCTCTAGTCTGTCTGTTAAATCACCATCGCCAGGAAGCTCTTTCTCTAATTCGGCACGAATAGCCATAAAATGCTCTTCGCCATAATGAGGTGCTACAGCATCGTAAACCTGCTCCGACTCCTGATCGAAAGTTAGTTGTTTACCATTCAGAATATCTAACCTTGCTCCTACGGCTTTTAGCTGTGTAATAAGGTATTTATAACGAAGCTTTACAATCTCTTCTTCTTTAGATACATCAAGGGCATCAAGCATTTTTACTAATTGCTCTTGCTCGCCTTTAAGCTTTGCGTAAGGCAACAACTCTTCTTTATCGTCGGTGCGCCACTCTTTTGGACCATAATAGGCATCAACATACCACTGGTCGTACTTTCCTACTTCTAACACAAGCTTAACATAGCTTTGGGCAACAGTGTCCATAGTATTCTTATTATTTTCCGATTTACAACTAAACAGCCCTATTAAAGCTGCTACAAATAATAATTTTCTCATAATATATTAGATTAATTAAGACCTCATATTTTAAAACTGTTTATAATATTCTAATCCCAAACAAAACGCCACTTGCCGTCGGGTTGCTTTTTCCATACAGTATGAAATATCCCTTTGCTTTTGGTTACATTACCTACAGAATCTTTCACACTATAAGTGTACTCTCCATAAGTATAAGCCATATCGCCCGAAGCCGATACATCAACAAAATGGGGTTCCCACTGAAGTGAAATATTTTCTGGATCGATATTCTGCTTATCGAAATAAAGAGCCATTTCGGGCTTACCTTTTACCAACGAATTATTACGCATAAGCACAGCATCGGGAGCGGCAAAGGCCAAAAAAGCATTTTTTATTCCGTCGGTTTTAGCCATTTGGGCAAACTGCTGTTCGGTTGCAACAACTTCGGCTTTCCATTTTTCTATTGATTGCTTTGTATTGTTCATGGTACAGGATAATAGTAACGCCGAACAAGATAAGTATAAAACTATTTTTCGCATTGTTGTAGAGTATCTATTCATGGTAAATTTAATATTCCTCAAACAACAAAGTTTATTTCTGAATTTTGTGCATCAATAAACAGTTGCACCACTTTTTGCTTCTCGCGCTTCGATAATCCGTCGGTAGAAAACTTTACTGTTTGGCCATCGCTATTTACAAACGAAATACCGTACCACTCCTCTTTAACAGAACTAATTCCTTCGATATTAATCCGTTTTTGCAATTCCATGTGCGGAAAACGATACTCTATTATTGTATTGTTGTAACGGAAAAAGCAATTACGCTTAATTTGTCTTAGAGCCATTAAGCCTACAACTAACGAAGAGAGACCTACAATAATATTTGGCCATCCTTTTACATCATTGAATAGAAAAAAAAGCGATACTCCAATTAATATTCCGCAACAGGCAATGAATACAATTATTAAATTTTTCTTTCGGTTAAAAAGTTTTATTTCAGTCATAAATATAATTTAGGCTAACAAAAATATTATTTTAATTAACTGTTTCAACGTTAAGTTGTTTTTTTTCACCACACTGTTGTTAAATGTTTAAAACAACATACTCCTGTTCATAAAAAATCATTATCAACGTATACTTTTCGGCTATATTTTTATTAGATTAGAGTCCCTATTTACCTTAAAATATTAAACTTTATGAGCAAGAAAAGAAACAGTGTAAAGAAAACTGCACCTAAGAAGTACAATACACAACAAGCACTTACAATTTATTTAGAAAAACTAGATGGAGTATTAAACAAAATTGGTTTAGAAAATACTTTAGACGGATTAACAAGCTTCGAAAAGTTAGTTGTATTTGCAAAACGATTTAACATTACCGATTTTAAAAATCTAAATCCAAATGTTCTTACGTCGAAAACAGTAAAGGAGTTATCTAAAGTATACAAAAAAACTATACACAGTGTTTTTGCCTCTTACAAAACACTAAAAGAGCCTATAACAACCTTTGAAGCAATGATGTTATTTAGCTTCGATTCTATTTTAAAATGTCCCGACATTACTAAAGAAAGAATAGAAGAACTTAAAACAATATTTGAGTTTACTAGCGAATTAACCCCTAAAGCATTATTCAATCCGTTTATTAACTCACTATATATTTTTACAACTTACTATTCTTGTTTTAACAAGGTTCATCTTGGTTATACTATGACCTTTACAAGCAAATTGAACAACCCACGTAATCCTCATATTGATATTACCCTTGGATTAAGCTCATTAAAGGCTCAAAGTACCAAAGTTGTTATCGACAATATTTACAGAACAGTGCATAGAATAGCACAACCAAGACCTTCAATTAATGAAGGTATTAGATGGACATCAATACCCTCGTGTTATCTTGAAAAAATATACTCTGGTAAAAAACAGGTGTTAGATCTTTACATACAACAACATGCAATAAACCGAATTATCGAACGAATAAGTTTAACCGATGAAAGAGATTACAGAATAGTTCTGTTTTTTGCAACATCGGATATTGATGTAAACGGCTTTGTTTACAACAATAATTTTTTAATGCCAGTATCTATTAACAATATTAAAGTAGGATACCTAGTTTCGTCGGTTATTAACGACAAGCTTATTATTAAAACATGCCTATTGGTTACACACCGAAACACCCCCGAGGGCGATAAATTAGCTGAAATTAGCGGTTTAAGCTGGGGCGACATCTCGTTTTGGCAGATTGATAAACTTAGCTCTATGTTTAGCCTTGACCGTAATAAACACAAACTAATTACCGATATATTTGCCCAAGCGGGAATTGAACTCGACAAGTTAAAAGAAGAGGACTTAATGTATCATTTTAAGAGAACATCTTCTACTTCGTTAATGAGTCTATCGAAATATATTACTAAAGGCCAAGAAAATATAGAGATTATTAACGATGATGTTTTTGCCGAAAACGATAGTTTAAGCGATTCGCAAAATGAGGTACAAGAAGAGGAAGAGGTATTGACAGATTAAATTTACTTTATTTTATCTACCAGAGTATACAAGAATAGTGTTATACCCTAGCAGATATGGTGTACAAATATCTTATTTAGCACTATAATTTTGTTGTAAAAAGTTTGACGTTAATAGCCAAACAAACTATAAAATATTACAGTATGTTTTATTCTATAATTTTTTGCTCCTTCAAAATATCGTAAGTTATTGTTTTTCGTATACCAGCCATTTTTATGTCTTCCATATCAATGTTAAGTACAAAAATCCAAACATTATCTTTCGTTTCAACATATCCAACATTCCATCCAATTTTCTGACTCCACCCTGTTTTAGAATGAATTATGTAACTTTCAGTCGAATCTGTAATCATAATTTCCTTTACTACTTTCTGGATGCTACTATCAAAAGGTAATTTCTCTTTTATTAGTTTTTCGAGAAAATAAATCTGTTGGTTTGCTGATATTGCAAGATTACCCTCAAGCCAAAATTTATCAATTTCATTTTCAATTTTTTTATTACCATAATCTGACTCTATTATCCACTTTTGCATTTGTTTAATTCCAATTTTACGAGCCAACTCTTGATAAAACCAAACACAAGAAACAGGTAACGCCGATCTCATTGTATGGTCTTTATTCCAAGATTTTGATCCCCTGTCAACACTGTCCCACTTTATTGTATCATTAACGCTTGCAATTACTGACTCTTGAAGGGCTATCATTGAATTTAATATTTTAAAAGTCGATGCTGGAACAAACTCTTCATTGCCTCTATCGTTGTTATAAATTGATATTTTATTGGTTTTTAAATCTTTTAAAACAAATGTTCCATTTACATTATTCTCTTTAAAAAATTGCCCCCAACGCTCAGAAACATTGTTCTGCTTACAACTAAATAATCCAATCAGTACAATTACCGATATAATTTTTATCCCTTTAGCATTCATAGTTTTATAACATTTTTAAATAACTAACCTTTTATACAGACAGAATTAACATGATTTGCATGATTTTCAGTAATTCACTACACTCTAATAATCACTAACTAAATCCTAATATCTTCATCTACCATTTCACTATTTTACAAAAATACTATATTACTATCAAACGTCTAAAGACAAACAACTAAAAAGTATGAAGTATTATTTATAAAGTAAGAAATATGCGATTTGATAAAAAGAAGGCTCTATAT
>JAFGOQ010000163.1 GCA_016926405.1 Bacteroidales bacterium | reverse complement strand
GAAGGATTGTTTCATTGAAAACACAACGTTTCGACTCCGCTCAACGTGACATTTTAATTTTTATTAATTGTTTTTGGACACCCTCATTTTTTATATCACCATGCAGCGTTGTTTGCACCAAACTAATCATATAATAAGAATTAATAAAAGCGGTAAAACAACCATTATTAGGCCAGCTATTGTAGGCAATTAATATTGTTACGTCTATTCCTCTTTTTTGTTTATTTAGCTCTAAATACTATAAAAACTGTGTTGTTTGTCTATATAGATGAATTGAGTTTATCTTATTCTACGTTATTTAACATTATAAAAAATCAACATTCCCGAACTTTAATGTCTCTTTTTAAAACAAAAGGCTTGCATTTCAGAACTTTGGTCTGCTTTTCAGAAAAAAACATCAAGGTTCCGAAACTTTGGTACGTTTAATCAATAAAAAGCAATAAAGTTCCCGAACTTTAGTCTCTACTTTTAATAAAATGTATTAAAGTTCCAGAATTTCGATTTCCTATTTTAAAAAACAAGACAAAGTTCTGCGCCTTTAAAGCTTTTAACCGAAAAAATACCCCGAAGTTCTATTCAGTTGACCAATTTTTTTAGAAAGATAGTTCGGCGTTCAGGAATTTTAATTTAACAAAAAAAATATTCCTTAATAATCTTCTGAAATCAACGGTTTGTAAATGATGTAGCAATATTATGTTTTAGAATTCAATAATAATAGTGCTTTTTGTTAATATATAATTTTGAAAAAATTTGTTCAAATGTTTTATCATTCTTATATTCAAACGTTAAATATAATTTCTTAAATGTAAGACTATGAAAAAACAATTGTTTATTACGCCTCGTAGCACTGTAAGAAAAGTGTATTCTGTGGCCGAAGCTATACGTATAGCTATTAGTAAAAACATTACCGTTACTGACGCTTTTTTGGCGACATTGGTAACTCTACTGTCGGAAAAAAATAAATTTCTATCCGATGTAATCAACAAAAAACGTGTAAACTCTATTTTATCGCCTAAAGATGCTATTCGCGACGATAAAACTAGAGTTGTTTTTTTACTTGTTGAAGTATTTCTGCTTAGTACCGATGCTACAATAAAGGGAAATGCCGAAATTGTTAGCGAAGTTTTAAATCGTTATGGCTTATCTATGATAAATAAACCATACAGCGAACAAACAGGAGACACCGATGCTCTGTTGTCTGATCTTGATTCAGCAGAGGTAAGTGCAGCTATTGATGCTCTTGCAAATTTACGTACAGCAATTGAAGAGTTGCGAACAGCTCAAGCCGACTGGAAAGAGTGTTATCATGTAAATGCAAATAATAATATTGATTTGTCTATTACACCTTCGGCATCGAAGCTTAAAGATGATGTTAGAGAAATTATAAACTTAAAAATAGTTCCGTATTTATATACAATGAGCCAAGTTAACAGTGCCGATTATGAAAATGCTTATAATGAGGTATACCAAATTATCGACACAAATAATACTAATGTAAGAAACCATCTAAACAGAATTAAAGATGGCGAACAAGAGGTTGTTGCCGAAGATATTCTGTGAATTTTAAGATTAAAATAAACTGAAAAGACGGTGTTTAAAAGCTGTTTTGTGTAAGCATCTTAAATGTAGTTTAACGATTGTTTAGCAAAAAAGAACTTAATACTTAGTCAAAACCCGACAATAAAGTAAAAAGTGTAAGTTTTTAGACACCATCTTTTTTTAATATTTTATGAAAAAACAGATGCTTAAAAGATATTCTAAACACAAAACACAACATAAATAATAACTATTAATTAAACCTTAACAACAAAAAAAATTAACGCAACTAGAAACAGAATATTGGTTCTGTCCATAAATTATGGGTGTTGCATATAACATTGAATAACAAATTATAAACTAATGAAAACTTTAACACCTATTATTAGCCACACATATTGTTAGCTAATAATTTATTTACCTAAATAAACAAACCTTTTGGTCTGTTTGCGCGTAGAAAGAGCTATTAATATCCTAGTATATCATCAGATTAGATGTTCTTATATTTTCAAGCATGACTAAGAATAAATTTAAACCAATCAAGCATGAATGTAATTCTAAAACACCTAAAAGCAACAGTTTCTTTAAATAGTCTCGCCAATAAAATCAGTAATAGTGTACTGTTGTTAGCCGTTGCATGTATAAGCTTATTTTATAGTAACAGTATTTTTGGGCAAACTACCTATTCAAACAGTGGAACATTTTATTACACTGTACCTGCAGGAGTCACCAAATTAAAAGTAGAGTGCTGGGGTGCTGGTGGTGCCGGAGGAAGTAATACTGTTTGGGATTACCCAAGTGGTGGTGGTGGTGGTGGTGCCTATAGCTCGTCAATTATTAGTGTTATTCCTGGTAATGTATATACAGTTACAGTTGGAAAAGGAGGTGTTTTTACATTAAGTGATGGAGACGATGGAACAGATACTTGGTTTGTAACGCCTACTACTATAATGGCAAAAGGTGGTCTTGGTGGTGTTGGAGGATCAGCAACTAATGGTGGAGAAGGAGGCTCTTCATCTAGCAGTATTGGTACTATTAAATTTAGTGGTGGTAATGGCGATGATAGAACAATTAGTGATATAACTGGTGGACAAGGAGGTTCTTCTGCTGGTATTTATGCAAATGGTAATACAGGTATAGCTCCACTAGGTGGAGGAGATGGTGGAGATGGAGGATTAAAGGAAGGTAATGGTTATGATGGAATGTCACCAGGTGGTGGTGGCGGTGGTGCTGGAGATAATTGGGGAGGTAATTTGTCGGGCGGTAATGGTGCCGATGGTAAAGTTATTATTACTATACCGTCTCAAGTTACTCTATCAAGCCCAAATCAAATTGTAGCTTCTAATGTTTATCAAGGTACTGCTTCTCATCCTGTTTTTAGTTTTCAAACAGAAGTTGCAACTTCAAATGCTACTATTAATACACTTACATTTACTACTTCGGGGAGTTATATTGCTAGTGATATAGATAATTTTAAGTTGTTGTATAGTACAACAAACGATATTTTAACAGCTTCGCAAATAGGAAGTGATATTACAACTACTTTGGGGAGTGGATCTCATACTTTTACAGGGCTTAATCAAGCAACTGCAAATGGTTCAACAGGCTATTTTTGGATAACAACAAATATTAATGCCAATGCTACTATAGGGGCAGGTATTTTGGTAGAGGCTATTACACTTAGCGATTCGAATTACGATTTAGCAGAGGTTTCTGGTAGTACATCAAATGGCGGAACTCAAACCGTGTTAGGAATGCCGAGTATAGCTCTATCTTCCGATAATCCTGCAGTACCTTCATCTAGTATTAATCAGGGAACTAGTAATAATATTATATACAGGTTTGTTAACACTGTAAGTGTTGCTAGTGCTAATCTTAATTCGGTTAGCTTTACTACAACTGGTACTTGCACAAATTTTGATGTTACACGATTTAGACTTTGGCATAGTACTACCGACAACTTTTCTACTGCATCACAAATAGGCTCCGATATAATTAGTAGTACAGGAGCGGGTTCGCATACATTTACAGGTTTATCATTAACTACCACCGCTGGGTCGACAAATTATTTTTGGATTACAGCTAATATAGCTTCTTTTCCTACAAATGGAAGAACTGTTAGAGTTAGTGCCATTACAACAAGCAACCTTACTTATGATATTGGGATAAAGTCGGGCTCGGCATTTGCAGGAGGAACAAAGACTATAAGCGTTGCAAATGGAATATTATTGACCTCTAATTTTCCAGCTGTGTCGGCAACAAGTATTCCACAAGATACACAGAACAAAGCTGTATATAAATTCTCGACTATTATTACAGGTGTAAATGTTAGGTTAAAGTCAGTTAGATTTCAAACAACAGGCTCTTATGTTGCTAGTGATGTATCTAACTTTAAGTTATGGTATAATACTGTTAACAGTTTAGTTACAGCAACACAAATATCTACTATTACAAGCTCCTTAGGAACAGGAACTCATACATTTTCGGGTTTAAATCAGTCTACTAATAGTGGTTTAGTTGGCTATTTTTGGATTACTGCCGATATATCTGCTACAGCAACTCCTGCAAATACTTTAAAAGTAGAGGCAATAACTACTGCAGATCTTACATATATTTCGGGATCTAAATTTGGAGTAGCATATTACGGAGGAATACAGACCATACAACTAATAGTTGATACCGATGGTGACGGTGTTGCCAATTTATATGATTACGACGATGATAATGATGGTATTCCAGATATTTCTGAAAACCTTCCTTGTAATACCTCGCTTGAAGAGCTATTTCCAAACAGTGGCTTTGAAGATGGCAATGTTGGTTTTTCGTCGGGTTATGGTTATGCCACAGGTTATAATTCTTTGTATCCAGAAGGGTTATACTCTGTTCAATCCGACGCTTCAAGTGTTCACGATCACTTTGCAAATTGTACAGGTCATGGAAACATGATGGTTGTAAATGGTAGTTCTAATGCAAATCTTATTGTTTGGAGTTCGGGTTCAATATCTGTTACACCAAATACCGATTATACTTTACGTGTTCAAATAGCTTCGGTTACCAGTAGTAATCCTGCTCAGTTAATTTTTAATGTTAATGGCGAAAATATTGGTACGCAATTTAATGCAACATCTACAAATTGTCAGTGGACAAATGCCGAGACAATATGGAATTCGGGTAATTCAACTACCGCTACTTTTGAAATTGTAAATTTAAATTTAATTGCTGGTGGTAACGACTTTGCGATAGATAATGTATCGTGTACATATAGATCGACATGTGATACCGATGGTGATTTAATCCCCGATCAGCTTGATTTAGATTCCGACAATGACGGTATTTACGATATTGTTGAAGCGGGTGGTAGTGCTGTTCATGCCGGTGATGGAACCATTAGCGGATTTGTTGATGCCGACGGTGATGGCTTGTCGGATAATGTTGATAATATAGATTCGGGTAAGGGAGCTGGTGAGGTAATGTCGGGTACTCCATTGACAAATGCAGATATAGATGGAGATGGCTTTACAAACTCAGTTGACCTCGATAGCGATGGCGATTTATGTTTCGATGTAATAGAGGCTGGTTATAACGATGGTGATGATGATGGAATACTTGGTGTATCGGCTGTAATTGTAAATGACAAAGGAGTTGTTACTGGTCAGGGTGGATATACAACACCTACCGATGCCGATGGTAATGTTGTGTTCGATTTTATGCAACAGGTTCCTGTTATTAATACGCAGCCTGCCAATTCTAGCATTTGTCTTGGTGTTACATCAACTACAAGCTTTACTATTGGTGCTTCAAATGTAGGAGGTACTTATCAATGGCAGGTTAGTACTAATAATGGAGTTACGTGGAATAATATTTCGGGTGAAACAAGTTCAACACTTAATTTAACAGGTATAAATGCAACTTTCGATTTAAATCAATATAGGGTTCAATTATCGCATCCTGCTTATGTTTGTTCTCCATTAACTTCCGATGCAGCAGTATTAAGAGCTTTTGCTAGTGTGCCTCCACAACCTAGTTTAATAACTGGAGAAGATGTTGTTTGTCAAAATGTGGGAAGCTTGTCTTATAGCGTAACTCTAGAACCTCAGGCAACATCATATACATGGTCTTTACCAACAGGTTGGAGTATTGATTCAGGTACGGGTACAAATAGCATAGTTGCCTCTTCTAGCACAACTAGTGGAGACATAACAGTAAATAGCAATAATACCTGTGGATCTAGCTTATCCAGAACATTAGCTGTAACAATTGACAATCCAACACCTACTTTTACTGCACCTGCAGCTACCCAAGTATGTCAATCGGCCGAAATTACTTATACAACACAATCGGGTAAGTATAACTATGTATGGGATATTACCACAGGATCATTAGGTGCCGATTATATTATTGTATCAGGTGGTTCGTCAACAGATCCTTCTATTACAATAAAATGGCAGACCTCAGGTGATCAGACTGTAACGGTAAATTATAGTAGTGGTGGTTGTCAGGGAGCTGTTGCGGCAGTAAAAACAATTACTGTAATAGAAAATGCTATAATTTCTACTCAACCTGTTAATCCTTCACCAATGTGTGCTGGTGCAGACGTAGCAACAATAAGTATAGGAACTATTGGGTCGGTAACAGGATATCAGTGGCAAGTTTCTATTGACGGAGGAAGCAACTGGAATGATATAAGTGATGTTGCACCATATAGTAATGTAACCACAAATACAATGACTATTACTAATCCTGCAGCAAGCCTGAATAATTATCAATATAGGTGTAGGGTAACAGGTGCTTGTGGAACAATATATAGCAACTCGGCCACTTTGACTGTTAATGCCACACAAATTAGCACCCAATCAACCGACGGACAGACTCAGTTTTTAAATGGTAGCTTTTCATCTATTACCGTTTCTACAATAGGTTCGGGATTAACTTATCAGTGGTTTAGTAATACTTCTGCCTCAACAACAGGAGGCACCTCGTTAGGAGCTGCTAATGGAGCTCAAACAGATAGTTATACACCTCAAGCAACTGTAACAGGTATTCTATATTATTATTGCGAAATAAGTGGTACTTGTGGTTCTGTTACTAGTGCTATTTCGGGCGCTTTCGAGGTTTTACCTGAGTTTACAATTACTGAAGATAATACTCAACACTGCGGAAATTATGGTGATAGTTTTACAACTCAATCAGTAGCAGGATACAATTTCTTATGGAGTTTTATATGTCCTACATGCCCAGTATTTACAATTACCGATGAAACTACTAATAAAGTTACTGTTGTAAGTTGGCCTAATCCAACAGATCCATTAACAAACGATGTTACAGTTAAATTAGTAGTTACACATATAGCATCGGGTACATCAATAGAGATAACTAAGGATATAACAGTATCGCGAACCTCAGAAACAGGTGAACAATATCATGTTATAAATAATTTTAGCAACTAACTAAAACAGCCCAGTTCATTTGAACTGGGCTGTTTTCTTAATGAAAAATTGTTATTTCTTTCTAATCATCTTAACAAACACAAAGAAATATGCAATATTTGCAGCTATACTGATTACAGCAACAGTAATCATTAAATTGTTGCTACGTGGTACCAAAACCTCTAGCTGTTCGGTAAATCGAGGAAAAGTAAAATAATACATAAACCAAGCAGCTAAGGTGAACCCTCGTGCCTGAAGCCATGTTCCTTTCTTAATAAATATAGCAGGCAGTGTGCACGATAAAATAACCATTATTTGCACTGATGTTGAGCCTGGGAAATTCAGATACACATATACTATATTCCAAATATCGTAAGCAATTATCCAAAATGTAGTCATGCCTGGCCAAACCATATCTTTTTGTTTGCTATTGTCTGGACCAATCATTTTCCAACCATAAAACAGGGTGATAATATTTAGAATTCCAGCAATTCCATTTAAAATATTTGGAAGATATCCCATAGATAAATCTTGAGAAACGGCCTCTACAATATTTACAGCCAAAAATAGTGCTGCTACAAGCTTCACCCAATTGTGTTTTCCTGCCGAAGTATATCTGATTAGCGAAAACCAAACAACAGCAAAGACTACTGAATATAGCTTTACCCACTTAAACCAATAAGTTACATCGTGCTGTGTCCATACTAATGGTGTTAGTATAATAGGAATTAAAACATAAAAGATAATGGTAGCCCATTTACTTCGTCTAAAAAGTTCGTTTAATAAAATTAAAACAACCAATATTAAAAAAAGGTGAATCCAAGCAAATACAGGCTTACTAGGTTTTATTATACCTTTATAATAACCACTACTGTAGTTTATAATATTGTCTGACACTATTTCAAGTGTTGATCCATTAAACTCGGTTATTTTATCATTTGTATTGCTGTTAATTACAATTGTATTTTCTATTTGCTTCCAGCTTTTTACTTCAACAACATTATCGAAACCACCACCTTGCTTAGTTATTGTTAAAGTTCCATTTGTGTCAAAATTAAGTATATAAAACAGACTGCCTTCACCTGGCTGACCATCGATTATTGATTGCCACATTCCTCCATTAAAAGAAGATATAGTGTTACCATTTGCTTTACTAACCGAAAACAAAACAATTATTCCAATAAGAATGGTGTTTTTAAAAAGAGTCTTTATCATATAGTTACAGTTTCTAATTTGTTATCTTCAATTTTATTTCTCTTTTTATAGAAGTACCAGAATAGATAAGGAACATGAAGAGTAATATTTATAGCACCCCAAAAATATACAGCATTACTGTTTGCAAAAGCCGATGAATCCATAATAGGTGTAAAAACGTCGTACGTTGCACGAATAAGGATATGCATTGCTAGAGTGTATACACGAGCGGTTACGTATAACTCTGGGCGCCTTTTAATAATAGGATATAACTCTGCTGCCAATAAAATACATATTGAACTTGCTGCATAACCTGGATTTTCGGCATAAACAAAAGCAATATTCCAAGTTGTGTATAAGAAGTTCCACATAGGATCGGTGTAGGCCAACAAATCGCCTGGCTTATCTTTTGAAATAGCCCATCCATTTTGTTTGCTTTTTTTAGTTTTAAACAGTGGTATAGTGACAATTAATATTAATCCAGAGATAGCGTTAAAATAATTGCCCATTGCGAAATCTTTTAGCGAGGCCTCCAGAATATTTAACCCTAAAACACCATATAAAGACCATAAAACCCAATCTTTGCGAAAAGATCGCCACCAGCCTTCTAATTTGTTATACTGTGCAACTCTTCCAAAGCCCACAATTATAGCTGTTGGCAAAAGTACCGAAAGTGTTTTTGCCCATCTAAACCAACCATCTAACTGCGACGACCATAAAGGGAATGTCAACAGTGATAATAACCAAAATACAAGAGCAAATTTTGGTTTTTTACGCATTAATTCTACTACAAGTAGTAATAATACAATATACACTAGCATTGATGTAATGTATTGCCAAATAGGTGTTTCCATAACTATAATAATTAATTATTCATTATAAATTTAAAAAAAAGTCTTTGTTACTTATTTATATTTAAATATTTCCATGCAATTGTAATAAAACAAGCT
>JAFGOQ010000162.1 GCA_016926405.1 Bacteroidales bacterium | reverse complement strand
GTTAGTGGCGAGGTTAAATCTGATGCTTATGTTGATGTTCAGAAAATTGCCCGTCAGGTAATTAAAAGAATAGGTTATAATAAATCTGACTATAAATTCGACTCTGAGTCGTGTGGTATTATTTCGGCTATTCACGAGCAATCGGCTGATATTAACCAAGGTGTTGAACGCGAAAAAGAAGAAGATCAAGGAGCAGGCGACCAAGGTATTATGTTTGGTTATGCCAACAAAGAGACCGACGATTATATGCCATTAACTCTGGTATTGTCGCACATTCTTTTAATGGAACTTGCAAAAATACGTCGCGAAGGAGAAGTTATGACTTACCTACGCCCTGATTCTAAATCGCAGGTTACTTTAGAGTACGACGATAATAACAACCCTGTTAGAATTCACACAATTGTTGTTTCTACACAGCACGACGATTTTGACCAGGAGGCTAAAATGTTGGCAAAAATTAAAAAAGATGTTGCCGAAATACTTATCCCTCGATCAATAGCTCTATTACCAGAACGTGTACAAGAGTTGTTTAAAGGCGATCATATTCTTCATGTAAACCCAACTGGTAAGTTTGTTATTGGTGGTCCTCATGGCGATACAGGTCTTACTGGTCGTAAAATTATTGTTGATACTTACGGAGGTAAAGCACCTCACGGTGGTGGAGCTTTCTCGGGTAAAGACTCTAGTAAGGTTGACCGCTCGGCTGCTTATGCTGCTCGCCACATTGCTAAAAACCTTGTTGCTGCTGGCGTTGCCGAAGAGGCTTTAGTGCAGCTTGCATACGCAATTGGTGTTGCCCAGCCAATATCTATTTTTGTTAATACTTACGGAACTTCAAACCTAAAATTAACCGACGGACAAATTGCCGATAAGGTTAATGATATTTTCGACCTTCGCCCAAGTGCTATTGTTAAAAACTTAGGTCTTAAAAACCCTATTTATGAAACTACTGCCGCTTATGGTCACCTTGGAAGAGACTTCTACAGCGAAGATGTAACTCTTTTTGAAGGCGATAAAGAGGTTACTAAAAATGTAGAGTTCTTTACTTGGGAAAAACTTGATTACGTTGATAAAATTAAGAGTGCTTTTGGTTTGTAATTAAAAGCTCTTTAAAAATATAAAACCTGCAACTGTGAAAGTTGCAGGTTTTTTTTTAATATTGAATCTGTTAGTCAACAATTTAATATTAACATAAAACCATTTAAACATTATGCAAACACTAAAAAAAATTGGAATTATTTTATTTTCTATGTCATTACTCATAGTAACTTACCTCTATTTCTTTGAAAAAGAATCAGTACAAGAATCTAACTTACCTAAGTTCAATAAAACTGTATTAATAGAAGGAACATTCTTGAATAACGATCGTGAAACAAAATGCATGATTTTTTTAAACACAAATAACACAGGAAACATTAGTGAAGATAATAGATATAGTACTGGAAATTGGATTATTACAAAAAAAGCATCAGATTCATTAGAAATAGATTTCATAACCTCTGGTTGGAAATGCAGAATAGTCTTAGACAATAAGTTTACAGCTACAATATACTCTAACCCTACAGTTAATCACTTTAAATGGAGAGAATTATAACAATTAAAAATATCGTATTATGCAAAAAATAAAAAAAACAGTTATTGGTATATTAGTAATTACTACAATAGTATTTACAGTAATTTATTATTCAACAAATAAACCATCAAACAATAATTTAACAAACACCAAAAATAAAATCATAATTGAAGGAACATATGGATACAACAACATTAAACTAACTTTAAACACAAACAATACTTGCGAAATATCTGGCTTCAATAATCCAATCAATGGAAATTGGTATGTAAACTCAAATAGCTCTGAAATGACTTGTATAGATGTTTTTGGTCAATTCGACAAATATAAAATTATTTTATACAAACAAAATTTAGCTCTAGTAACTTGGGATAAATGCAGCATAAATGGAAAATGGCGAGAATAGAACACTACACTTTTTTAATAGTCATTAATTCACTAATAACATTAGATTACTAACAAGTAATATAAAAGTCTTGCGTTAATCCATCACTTATAAATGATTGGATATTTGTGATTTTAAAATTTTCTACAAGTGAGTAATTAAGTAATTGTGGAGTGCCTTGTGCATTGCATTTGTGGCTCCACAGAATTGTGGAGTGCCATTTACGCTGCAGATGTTACTGCGCAGATGTGTGAAGTGGCTTGTTCACCCGCAATAATCAATAAACAAAAACATTAGAATGCTTTTTTTGACGAAAGTAATTATTACGCTACATACTGGTGCTAAGCCTGTTGTCTACAACAATACACACACCTGCCCTTAAATAGCTTAAATAATGTTGTATAAACCACTAATAATAATATTTTTGCATCCCAATCATCCATGAAAACGACCATTACTCATTCGACATTTACATTGTTATAGTTATTTAAACAATACTGTTATAAAATGGCATTTTTAAAGCATAATAGATTCTATATCTTTCTGATATTGATTGATTCGATATTTTTTTCGGTATCGTTCATACTTACTGCTTGGATAAAACCTGCAACATGGTCGCACTATTTGCCAAATTATTATCAGTACTACCTAATAGCAGGTGTATGTTGGGTTTTAGGCTCAGCCATTTCGGGCAAATTCAAATTAATTAAAGAGGTTAAAGGAAAAAAAACTATACTTAAAATTACAGCTATAAACCTGCTGTTTTGTCTTCTGGTTTTTTCTTACGTTCACTTTAGCGATACTCATTTGCGCTCGCGAATGATTATTTACGGAACCATAATAATTGCTTCGCTTTTAGAATTATTGCTTACATGGGTTGTATACATGTACAAGAATAGTGTTACTGTAGACGAATATACAATTAGTAAGCGTAAGAAAGTTGAGCAACCCAAACGAAGTCTGTTTTACAAAACTGTTTCGCACCAAAAAGTTGTTTATAATCCACTTATAAAAGATAGTATAGAGGCCGATTTTGGCACCGAGGTTTTATCTTTTCTAAATGTGTTTATAGATGTTAATTCGCCATCGTCGTTAGTTTTTAAAACAACCAATTACACCGATATAAACTATCTGGAATGGGCCGATTTTAACTCTGTAACAAATCTGGAACGAGTTAATAATATTAGATTTATTAATAAATACTTTGAGGCAGCCAATGCTAAATTAAAAAATGGCGATTACCTTTTAGGTTGGGCCGAAACGTACGAACAACGTAAAAAGCGTCTGCTTAAAAAATATCCTCCGCTGTTTAATTATATCTACTACTCGCTTGATTTTGTCTTTAAACGTCTGTTTCCGAAATTCGATATTACTAAGAAAATATATTTTGCCATAACAAAAGGGCGCAACCGCGTTCTCTCGCGTGCCGAAGTGCTTGGGCGTCTTTATTCGTGTGGCTTTAAAGTTGTTCAAGAAAAAGAGATAGATAACAAGCTGTTTTTTGCTGTTCAGAAAGTAGATCTTCCATATTTCGACATGAACCCAACATACGGCCCGCTGATTAGTCTTAACCGACGTGGCAAAGGTGGTAATATGTTTAAGGTTTATAAAATGCGCACAATGCATCCTTACTCGGAATATCTGCAAGAGTATGTTTATCACTTAAGTAGTCTGCAAGAAGGAGGTAAATTTAAAGACGATTTTAGAATAACTTCGCTAGGGAAATTTGCACGTAAAGTTTGGTTAGACGAGCTTCCAATGATTTGGAATTTTCTGAAGGGAAATATGAAAATTGTTGGTGTTAGACCACTAAGTAATCACTATTACAATCTATATAACGAAGAGACTCGCGAACTTCGTAAGAAAGTAAAGCCCGGTTTAGTTCCTCCTTTTTATGTTGATAACCCAAAAACATTAGAAGAGATACAAGAGTCGGAAATAAGATACATTAAGGCTTATTTAAAAAGACCTCTGGTAACAGATTTTGTCTATTTTTGGAAAGCTTTTTATAATATTGTTATTAAAAAAGCACGAAGTAATTAAATAGAAGCATGAAGTGTTACTTATTATCTTTTTCTTCTCTTATTTAATAACTAAGCACAACTAACCAACAGCTAAACCCTTAATGGTAGAAACAGAATAATGAAAAAAACACTATTAATAATCACCCTCCTTATTGTTACTGTAGCAATTAAAGCTCAAGACGTTTTTTATCACATAGAGAATAAGGCTGTTTACGAGTTTATCGACGAGATGTGCAACGAGAAACTTATTGTTGTAAATACAGCTGTTAAACCATATTCGCGCAAAACTATTGCTAAGGCTTTAAAAGAAGTTAATAGCAAGCGCAGCGAGCTAAACCAACGTCAGCAAAACGAGTTAGATTTTTATCTTTATCAGTTTGCTTTAGAGATGGGAAACAGCAGCAATCCATATTCTAGCAAAGCAAAGCTTAACATTTTCAATAAAAATTCGAATTTTAGTTCCGACATAAAAACTTTCGGATTTGCCTTTAACGATTCACTTTTCAGAGTTAAGATAAATCCTATTTGGGGAGTAAGATATATTTCAAACGAAAATGGTAGTATGACCCACACTTGGGGCGGTCTTAATGGATTTGCATACATAGGTAATAACTTTGGTATTTATGCTAATCTACGCGACAATCACTCGAATCAGTACATGCATCTTCCTGGTCAGTTTAGCCAATATCCAACAGGAGCTTATAAATTTGGAGTACAAAACAAAACAGGTTTAGACTATAGCGAAATGCGTGGTGGTGTTACCTTTGGTTGGAAGTGGGGAAATATAGGCCTTATAAAAGATAATCAGGAGTGGGGCGATAACTATAATGGAGCAAATATTAATAGCGGTAATTACCCATCGATATCAATGATTCAGCTAAACCTTCGCCCACGCAAATGGGTTGATTTTAGATATTACCACGGATGGTTAGTGTCGGAAGTTGTTGACAGCGCCCGTAGCTATACAACAGCAAATGGCGACAGCAGAAAAGTGTACCGCGATAAATATATTGCTGGAAATATTCTTTCGTTTTATTTCTTTAAAAATCTTCGACTATCAATGGGAAACAGCATTGTTTATAGCGATATGAATGTAAACCCAGGATATTTAATACCTCTTAATTTCTTTAAATCGGTTGATCACTCGGTAAATAAAGGTATTGACAACCAAAACTCGCAAATGTTTTTGGGACTAAGCTCTCGATTAATAAAACACACACACTTTTACTGTACATATTTTATCGACGAATTTTCGATTACTCGTGTTGGCGATAAAGTGAGAAACAATTTCACTTCGTTTAAAATTGGTGGTAAGGTTGAAAACTGGCCCATAAAAAATGTTGCCGTAACAACAGAATATACTCGCACAAATCCTATTACATTCAAGCACCGCGTACCGTCGCTTACCTACGCAACAAACAGGTTTGGTATAGGACATTACCTAATGGATAACTCCGACGAAATTTATCTTGATTTATCGGTGAAGCCAATGCGAGGACTTTTGTTTAAAGCCTGGTACATAAATGCTCGTCATGGCAACGACTACGAATATTCGCTTACCGATGAAATTAGGCTCGACGAGAAACCTGTGCTAAAAGAGTTCTGTTGGACAAGTACACGAATTGGTATTAAAGCAAGCTATCAGTTTATTACCAACAGCTTTATTGAGTTGTCGTACGAAATGCGTAACGACCAAGGATTCGACTTAGATGGCAAAACAGCTCAATACTATTTAAATAAGTTTTCGCCTAAAATGTATCATGGCAAAACAAATAGTATTACAGCACAACTAAACTTTTACTTTTAATTTTTTTACAAAAGAAAGTTATTTCAGCCTATTATCATTACTGTAAGCATCTGTAATTCTACTTAATGTTTTCCCAAACGAAGTGTAATGCGTTTTTAATCGGTCAATAATTAGCGACCCATCGTAACTACACGAGTTAAATATTGTATTAAAAGTTGTTCTATTAAGGTTATTTGCAATTCCAACAAACGACAAAACCTTTCCCACACCAATTAATGGCTTAACAGCCCAAGGCTTAAACTCGTATTTAGGAGGTTCGGTTTGAAGGTTATTTGCTATCTGGGTAAAAAGCGATTTATAACTAATATTTTGCGACGACAATACAAATCGTTCGCCAGATATATCCGATTCTATAAGCTTGGTTGAAATTTTGGCAACATCGTTAACATCAATAAAACCATTAACAGTGTTTGTAAAAAAGGGCATTCCTTTAGCCACCTTTTTAATTAACGAAGGGCTGCCGTTTTCCCAATCGCCAGGACCTAAAATAACCGAAGGATTTAGAATAACGGCGTTAAGACCTTGCGATATACCTCTCCAAACCTCCATCTCCGATTCAAATTTAGAGATAGAATATGCCGACTTATTTTTCACCGACGAAAAATAATGCGACTCGTCAATTTGCTCACCATTAACAGCACTTCCTAATGCCGCAATAGAGCTAATATGAATAAACCGAGGAACATGAGCCATTATTGCAGCATCAACCACCGACGAAGTAATTGCAATATTTTGTTTTATAGTTTGGTCAGCCTCTCGTTTATTAAACGATATTTTAGCAGCGCAATTAATAACACATTTAACATCAAATAATAATTCTGCAAGTTGTTGCTGATCTTCTATATCAACCTTTACCCACTCAATTTTATTAATAAAAATATCGGGTGCTTTACAGTAGAAAGAAAATATCTTCTTTGCCTTATCAATACCACTAACGTCGCGATACGATGCAATGACTGAATAATCTGCATCAAGCAAACGCAATAAAATATGGGCACCAACCATCCCTGTTGCGCCAGTAACAAATATTTTTTCTCTTGTTTTCAATATTTTTATTTTACCAGTTTTTCGCTTGGAAGCACTAAATTAAGAAAAACTCCAACAACACTGGCCAAACCAATACCAGCCAACGAGAATGTTCCATATTGCAATACTGCTCCACCAATACCTATTGTCATAACTAATGAAACAACAACCTGATTTTTTGTATGATTCATATTTACTTTATTCTCAACCATACTCTTAATACCAATAGAGGCAATCATACCAAAAAGTAATAACATAATACCACCCAGAACAGATTCGGGGATAGTTTTAAGTGCTCCCGACACTTTACCAATAACCGAAATAACAATAGCAGTAACTGCCGAAATGCGAAGTATTTTAGGGTTTGTAATCTTTGTAAGAGAAATAGCACCCGTTACTTCAGAATAAGTTGTATTTGGTGGTCCGCCAAAGAATCCTGCAAACGCAGTAGCAATACCATCGCCAAGCAGTGTTCTGTGAACACCCGGATCTTTTACAAAGTTTTTATTTGCAACACCACCAATAGCATACATATCGCCAATATGTTCTATTATAGGAGCAACGGCAACAGGAATCATATATAAAATTGGTTTCCAGCTAAAGGTAGGAGCAATAAACGGAGGTATAATAAACCAATCGGCATTAATAATAGGAGTATAGTCAATAACTCCGGTAATTGTAGCAACAATATATCCAGCCACAATACCGCCCATAATAGGCATCAACTTAATAAACCCTTTTGTGTACGAAACAATAATTACAGCTGTTGCTAATGCCGACAGAGCTAAAAACCAATTTGAACTGGCCATCTTAACTCCTACTCCTGCCAACGAAAGACCAATTAACATAATTATTGGACCAACTACCACTGGAGGAAACAGCTTTTCGATAATTCGCAGCCCCCATTTGTTAATTATTGCCGAAACAACAACGTAAACACCACCAACAGCAATAAGTCCACCAAGCGTACCAGGATATCCGTACAGCTTTGTACACTCAATTATTGGAGTAATAAACACAAAACTACTACCTAAGAATATTGGCACTTTTCCTTTTGTTATAAAGTGAAAAATAAGAGTACCAACCCCTGCGGTAAAGAGCGCTATCGATGGGTCTATTCCAATAAGTAAAGGAACAAGAACAGTAGCACCAAATGCCACAAATAAAAATTGGATACCAGTTAGCGATTGCTTAATGACACCCAATTTATTGATTTTATCAGTTTGTTTCGACATTATTTATTGTTTTGCAAAACTAAAAGTTAAGTCGTGATTTTTCCAAATTATCTTTTTCCCAAAACCCAGTCGGTTATCGGTAAACTTCATGAAAGTGATATCAATAGCCCATAATGCTGTTTTTTTAAGAATAGCATAAGGGAATTTAGATAGATATGCGCGACGAGCTTTTTTGTAATCATCATCTGTTAGTTCCGAAACATATCCTTGAAACTGCAGTCCTCTAATAAGACCAATAGTTTTTGTCTCGAGAACAATCGACCCGCCAACCATAATATTATGGGCAGAATCTTTTATGTGCTTAGTCTCTTTGTCTGATGTAAAAACTAATTGATTGGTATCTTCCAGATAAATATAAAAGCAATTGGCACAATAAGGTTCCTCCTCGAAACTTGTGGCTAATGTAAGCACATGATGCTGACCAATAAATTCTACTATTCGCTTATCTGGTTTATCCATTTATGGTTACTTATGAAGATGAAGACAAAGATGAAAAATAATATTGAATGAATAAAATGATTTTTAACCTATTTTGATTATGCTACGCTCATAATTTTCTCGTATTTTTACCGCTACAAACAATAAAAAATAATTGATATGTTTTCAGGAATTGTTGAAGAAGCAGCACCTATAGTAGGGCTAATAAAAGAACAAGAGAACCTTCACTTAACTATGAGCTGCTCATTTGCCGACCAACTTAAGATTGATCAGAGTGTGGCGCATAATGGTGTTTGTCTTACTGTTGTTAATGTTGATAAAGAGAAAAAAGAATATACAGTTACCGCTATACAAGAGACTATTTTAAAAACAAACTTAGGATTGCTTAATGTTGGCGACAAGGTTAATCTTGAGCGTAGCATGACAATGGATAAACTTTTGGATGGCCACATGGTTCAAGGACACGTTGACCAGACCGCTAAATGTATTGCCATTGACGAGGCCGATGGTAGTTGGTATTTTACTTTTGAATACGACAAAACAAAAGGAAATATTACTGTAGAAAAAGGGTCTGTATCGGTTAATGGCGTTAGTTTAACAGTGGTTAACTCTAAAGAGAATACTTTTCAGGTTGCCATTATTCCTTTCACTTATAACTTAACAAATTTCCACCAGTTTAAGGTTGGTACTGTTGTTAATCTTGAGTTTGACATTGTAGGAAAATACATTCAGAAAATTATGAGCGCTTATTTAGAAAAGAAATAAGACTCTTTAAATAACAGATTAAAGCACAATGCACAGCGTTGTGCTTTTTTTATATTTGAGTTGAAAAAGTTATTGAATTCTACTATTACAAAATTTCTCCTTCGCACATATCATTAAAACTAATTAACTAATTTTGACCAAAACAAACACTTTATATGGGAAAATACTCGCCACATAGAATAGCTGTAATATTATCATTTATTCCATCAACCATTACTGCAATACTATTCTTTACATTCTTCACAGAATCATTTGAGGATATATATTTACAAATTGCTGTTATTTTACTCTCAATATTTATTGTAAACTATATTATATCGTTTTTTCTACTTAACC
>JAFGOQ010000161.1 GCA_016926405.1 Bacteroidales bacterium | reverse complement strand
CTGTTAAAGAAAGCTATAATTTATCTATTTGGAAAATAATTGTAAGCAAACCGAGGCACGAGCTGGAAAAAAGCTCGCGCCAGCCTTATAAGTTGGGACTAGCAGGGGAGTGTTCAAATATATTTGCAATCAAAAAATTCATCATCAGAAATTAACCTCTGAAGAAGAATTTTATAAATTTTTAAAATTAAACAAGACCTCTTATTAGATACCCCATGGTTGAAACCATGGGCAGGTCTAAAACTCTGTAAATACAAACCTCCAAAACAAAGCCCAACTACATTTTACTGCAAGTGGGCTTGTTTATTTATATCCCGCTCTGCATTACAAATACCTTTTTATAGCTCTTTAAAACAAGTTACATCCTCGTTACAAACGAGGACGAGGTGGAGATTACAGATTATTCTTATAATTTGTTTACTACGATTCAAAAGCTATCAAATAAAGCATTAGAAATTACAACTGAAAACAAGTTTAATCTACATGATTTGTTTTTTGAATTTTACATCAGGTGTTATATTAAAATAAATTATAAATATGTAGAATTTTCAAAAACACATAAGCGTCATAAAATGACACTTGACGACAATGCCAAGAAAATAATGATAAACTATATCTTAAAATATTATTCAGACTATCTTGATTTCTTAAAACCTTATGACTACAAAGATCATAATATTACCGTCTCCCCATTTTACATTGATGGCAAAACCCAACCAGAATTTGGTGAATTGGTAGAAAAAGGATTGAAGGATTCACCAAATAACAAGGTTCTTATTGAAATGCAAGATTATTATAATGAGCTTTCAAAAATAGAAACTGTGAAAATAGAGGGTTAATCGCGGTAGAGACGTTGCATGCAACGTCTCTACGACGTACAAAGGAACAAATCAAACGCAAACATTTCATTCTACAAGGGTTTACAAATAGCAAACAAAAAAACCGCCCATAACTGAGCGGTTTTAAATATAAAATAACGTATAGTTTTATTTAGCATTCTGATCGATAATCAGTTTAATTGCGCGCTGGCAGGCAGGGCAAAACTGGTTGTGGCGTGTAAACATAATACAGTTTGCAGCACTACGGTATAGCCCTTTTGCTTTATACTGTGCCCCCTCGAAAGCACCAACATTGTTGCTGTACTTCATATTCGATAAAAGCTCGTTGTCCCAAGTGCGTTTCTTAATAAAGAAATCTTCCATAACCTTTTCGGCAACCTTTGCTTTACGCATCTCGGTACGTTTTTTCTGAGTAGCAATACTATGCACATCATATTTTTCTTTATCCCAAGGTGTAGGAATAGGCGTTCCTGGTGTTACAATATCTTTCCACTTAATAGTTTTAGGGTCGGCATTTGCAGTAACATTAAGCTCCCAAGGCTCAAGATGCTCGGCATCCATTTCGTAGGCTGTTGCCGAGGTATAATATTCGTCGGCTAAGTCGGCAAAGTGATGACCAAATTCGTGAACAAACAGATATTCCTGAAAAGCATTATCGACAGCGGCAGTAATATAAAGGTTGTATATTCCTCCACCACCGTAAATTGAGTCGTTCATAAGAATAGCAGTAAACTCGTAAGGAACAGCAGCAGCAGCATTGCGGATTGTTTTATTGTCGAATCCAAGGGCGTAACGCTCCGAGTCAAACGCTCCGTAGGTAACCGAAAGGGCCGATCGGGTGTGAATATCTTGGTGTGGATGGTTAACACCGCTACTAGGCGAAGGTGTCTCTACTGCACGAATAGAGAATTTATCTTTTTGCGAGGCGTATGGCTCTGTTGACAAAAGCACTTCGGCAAAACGCTTAGCATCTTTATGGAACTTAGCCATATCTTTTTTAGCGTAACCTTCGCCAAGAACAACAATATCAACTTGCTTTTCGGGCTTACCGTTAACAACAACATCAAAAGTATTATAGTGATTTTTTACCTCGGCAGGAAACGATCGGTAGTGATTTGGATTAACCGTGTAAGTCCAAACAGGATCGAATCCGTTTAGTCTATTACGCTTTAAAACAGTAACCTCAACATTACTTTTAGGCCAAGGAAAACGCACCGACTCGTGCATAACGCCCCATTCTGTATCGGCCTCGGGAGTAGTCTCCCACTCGCCATAAATACTAGAGAATCCGCGCGAGTATAAAACCTCTTTAGTCTCAGGGTTTTTAACTTCAAAAAAGTATTTTCCTAAACGAAGCTCATCAATAAGGGTAGTTTTGCTTCCTGCCCACTGGCCATCATTTACCATTTGGTCGAAAGCAAAATGCTCTTCTGATGAATTACCAGTATGAAAATAGTCTAAACGCATTGTTGCGTCGGTAAAGTAGTTTGTGTATTGAGCACCAGCGAAAAGCGTCACGCTTAGCAATAATACAACTAGATAGATTTTCCTGTTCATTTTGATATTTTTTATTTTGGATGACAAATTAAAAAGAAAAAGAGAGAAATTACATGATTTTTATTTGAAAATATGATTTACCGCTAAGACGGTAAGGCGCCAAGGTTTATCAACTGCTAAAAAGCTAAGCTTTATATATTTTTTTAGCGTCTTTGCGACTTCGCGGTTCGTTTATTCTCTTATAACAATTGAGGCAACAAAGAGAGTAGCCGAAATAGCAACCATTGCCCCACCAATACCAATATAGTCGGCCAAAAGCCCAAATAGCAACGCTAAAATGGCAGTGATTACCGTTTTAAGTTGCGACTGTGCAGAAATTACAGACGTAAGAATTGAATTATCAACATTATCGGCAACATAACCAGTTAAAATAGGCTTTCTAAGATTTTCGAACATAAATATTGCTACAAAAGCAATTGTTGCAAAAATTAGATAACTATTCAAATACAACAATCCACTAATAACACCTGCACCAAAACCAATTAACAGAGTAATAAATGCCAAATTCCGCTTCGACTTATACTCTATACTACCCGACAACTTAGACATTCCAGAAGTCAGCATATAAATTACAAAGTAAAAAACACCTACAAAAAGTCCCGATTTTTTAACTTGGTCAACACCTGTAAATAACGGGATCATAATTATTACACTAACCATTAAAGGTTGAATATAATCTTTAACTGCACCTAAATATGCAGTATGCAAAGCCGACGAATTAATAAGCTTTAAAACTTTTTTATTGCGAATAGTTGCGATAAAATCTTTAAAAGTCTGAACAAAATCGCCACGTTTTTTTGTCTGTTCTGAAAAATCTAAAACCGTAGGATAGCTAGCTACATTTACAATATTTATAAGATATGGGACAATAGAAAAAACAAATATATAGTTATAAGCACCACTATAAAAGACCAAAACACCAGCAAACAGAGCCGACACAGCGGTACCTATTTGACTCCACGAGCGTGTGTGACCGTAGTAATTAATCTTTTGATTTGTCCATCCGTTAAGTTTTAGATAATCCATTATCATACCCTTGTGTGTTCCCGAACGAAAAGCATCGCCCACACCGTAAAGCACAAAGGCCAAAGCCAAAACAATGAAGTTGTTGGCAAAAAAGAAGAGCACAAAAGAAATAATATAAAAGATAAAAGATCCAACCAACGAACTCTTTCGCCCATAACTATCGGCAATAATTCCCGAAGGAATTTCTAACATATTAATTACAATCTCCTTTATTGCATAAAGAATCCCAATATTAGTAAAGCTCATCCCCTTCTCTATCAGAAAAAGAATAAGAAAAGCCTCGAAGAAGCGGAGATTTTTTAGAAATCCGTAAGCACAAAATTTAAAGTATTGAGTGTTGCGAGTTATTGGGGTCATAAATTATTATTTAGCAAGCTAAATATATGCAAAAAAACAGAGTTGCTTTCGGTGAAAACAACTCTGTTTTTAAGTCTATTATAAATAAGATATATGTTTCAATCCCCTATTTTCCCAAATTTAAACTCTTTAACAAAACAGGAATAAAAGGAATATCTTTTCCGTCAACCATTTTGATATATATAAGAGGCTCGCCATCTACAATATCTTTAATATAAACCTGCCCCATATATGTATTAGAAGCAAAGTGATAAAGTTTCATATCAACACAAGCGTTTAACACTTCAACAGTTATTGGCTTGCCTAAATATTTAGCCATAGCTAAAGGTTTTAAATCAACCTTACCATCGAACTTCATCTGACCGTAATGAAAAAATCCTTCACCACCAGTAACTGGTAATTGTGGATTTGCCATATCTAAGTGCAGAGTAATATCGGTAGACGACATTACTTTTGTAGCAACTTTCAACTCCGATTTAATGTTATAGTCTTTAGTTATTGGATTCAACATTCCTTTTAAAGTAACATCGAATGGACCAAACACAACTTTGCTATCAATCACATAAGGTAGAGGACTTGTCTCGGGCCATGTTGTTGTATGCTCAATTATACCAACAACAACACCGTTAATATCAACAGTAACTTTAAGCGATTTAGGCATCCATGATTTCCCAAGGAAAAGTCCAAAACCAACATTTTTTATTGTTACAGTACAGTTATTAACCTCGCCATTACTTTTCTCCGAAGGAAAAACAGCAACAATAGCATCTGCTGGAGAGCCTACTGTAATATCCCATTTAAGCTGAGCAAAATTCCATGTATATGTGCCTGGATAAGGTAATGCAGGTTTTGCTGGCAACGAAGATGTTTTATTAATAGCTACACTTAAAGTTTGAGCTACTGCCTGACTTCCCTGAAACTGAGTAGACGAGCTGAACATCTCTATTAATCGAGAAATGGCCAAAACTCCAGCATCATTTTTTACTGCTCCAAAAGTTACAGCTAAATCGGCATCAAGCTTTTCAATTTCCGACGAAACTTCATTAATATACTTTTCTGTATCTGTCTGATCGTCTTTCTTACACGATACTAAAACCAAAGAAATAGCGATAATTAAAAGAAATAATCTTTTCATACGTCTATAATTGTTTTTTCATTTGTTGTATGAAACTAGCATTTAATAGTCATTGACTTCGTCGATCTATCGATTCTGGTGTGTGTGAAATCCTTTCTCATGCTTCGTTTCATATTAATATATTTTTCGAATATTTTCACAATTTATTCCAATGGCAAATGTAATGAATTTGAATAGATGATGAATATTGATTCTCACAAATATTCACATTAGGTTTTAATAATCTCATCAAAAAAAAAGATAACATACAATTGAACAAAAAAGGTTAATATAAGCTTTATACAAAAAACTATTAAACCAATAAAACAATAAATATGAGCGATTTTAATGTAGTATGCAGCTGTTTAAATGTTGAAAAAGACGAGCTAATAGAAGAAATTAAGTCAAACAATCTTAAAACTGTTGACGATGTTGCCGACGAAACGGGAGCAGGCACAGGATGTGGAAGTTGCCGTTGTACTATACAGGAAATTTTAGACGACGTTAAGTAAAAATTAAAGTTCTAAACTTAACCATTCTTTTACCTAAAATATCAAAATCAGCCAGTCATAAGCTGGCTGATTTATTTACAATATCTATAATCTGATTAATTCTGACCTGTCTCTATCATCGTTTTATTCACCCTAATAATCAAGATAATAAACATTGCTATCAAGTAAATTATTAACTCAACCACGGTAAACATAAGTTATATTAACAAAACCTCACTTATCTAAAGTTATTAACAATAACCAATTTTAATATCTAATTAACGTTTCAGAAACACACTTTATGTTTATTTTTACGGACTTAAAATTAAATACTAATCTATAATTAGGTTCTTAAGAATTCAAACAATGAAAAATTTCAAAACAAAAAAACTAAGTAAATCTATTTTACTTTTATCTGTAATGGTAATTACGTTTTCATCGTGTAAAAAAGATGATCCAGAAGTGAACAATTACATTGGAACTTGGAGTGCAAACCAAAATATCACCCAAGATGGTGTTTCGATGGATATAAAAGATATTATTACTCTAACAGAAGATAGCTTTATCGATTATGCTCAATTTTTAAACCCATCAACAGGAAAATATGTTGATTTAATGAAGATGAGTGGAAACCTTTCTGTAAATTCAACAACAATGTTAATTACAATAAAAGAGATAGGAATTGCTCAAATAAATCCTAACACAGGTCAATCATCAGGCATGTTTACTGTAAAAGAAGGAGATGCTCAATTTAACAACCTTTTTACTCAATTAGGTATATCTAAATCATACAAATCGGAATACAGTGTGTCTGGAAACAAATTGACTATAAAGACAGACGGAAATAACGACGGTGATTATACAGACAAAAACGAAACTGTTATTTATACACGTCAATAATTTATCAATACAAAAAACACCAAACCCCTTGAGTTCTTGGTGTTAAACATAAAAAAGGCGAACCATAACGGCTCGCCTTTTATTATATTTTAAGTTTGGTATTACCAAGCAAACATTTGGAATTGCTCCATAAACTTATTAACCTCACCACGGATAGCAAGAATCATCTCCTCGTTATCGATGTTAGAGATAACACGGTCAACAAATTCAACAATTGTTGGCATGTGCTCTGGTTTAAGACCACGAGTAGTGATAGCAGCTGTTCCAACACGGATACCAGAAGTAGAAAATGGCGAACGAGTATCGAAAGGAACCATGTTTTTGTTGATAGTAATATCAGCTTTAACAAGAGTGTTCTCTACTTTTTTACCAGTAATATCTGGGAACTTAGTTCTAAGGTCAACAAGCATACAGTGGTTATCTGTACCATCAGAAATAACTTTGTAACCACGTTTAACAAACTCAGCAGCAACAACAGCAGCGTTCTCTTTAACCTGAGTCATATAAGTTTTAAACTCTGGAGCAAGAGCCTCGCCAAAAGCAATAGCTTTAGCAGCAATAGCGTGCTCTAAAGGACCACCTTGTTGTCCTGGGAATACAGCAAAGTTAAGAACTGCCGACATCATTTTATCTTCACCTTTAGGAGTTTTTTGTCCCCAAGGATTAACAAAATCTTTACCCATTAAAATCATACCACCACGAGGACCACGAAGAGTTTTGTGAGTTGTAGTAGTACAGATATGACAATGAGGAACTGGATTTTCTAATAAACCAGCAGCAACAAGACCAGCAGGGTGCGACATATCGCAAAGAACCAATGCATTTACAGAATCAGCAATTTTACGTACGCGAGCGTAATCCCAATCGCGCGAGTAAGCCGAAGCACCAACAACAATCATTTTTGGGTTGTGCTCTTTAGCAAGTTGCTCCATCTCGTCGTAATCAACCATACCTGTCTCCTCTTTTACATGGTAGGCAACAGGGTTATAGTTAATACCAGAAAGGTTTACTGGCGAACCATGAGAAAGGTGACCACCGTGAGCAAGATCAAGACCAAGGAAAGTATCACCTGGTTTCATGCAAGCAAAGAAAACAGCAGCGTTAGCCTGAGCACCTGAGTGAGGCTGAACATTAGCATACTCAGCACCAAAAAGCTCACAAGCACGGTCGATAGCAAGTTGCTCTGTTTGGTCAACTATTTGACAACCGCCATAGTATCTAGCTCCAGGATATCCTTCGGCATATTTATTAGTTAAACACGACCCTAAAGCCTCCATTACTTGAGTACTAACAAAGTTCTCAGAAGCGATAAGCTCGATACCTTCTGCCTGACGCTTTGCCTCTTGACCAATAAGGTCAAATATTTTCTCGTCTCTTTTCATTTCAAATATTTTTATATGATGATTTTCAAATTGTCCGCCAAAAATAGGATTTTTAATCGAAGAAAAACAAACAATTTCACAGTTATTGACATGTTTATCAATAGTTTTAAGATGAATTTCGGAATAAAAAGTTTTATAAACTTCTCATTAAACTCACTATTAGCAAGTTTATTAACACATTATAGAAAAATTTAACAGTGTTAGTAATTACTTTAAAAACAATATTAACAGATTTTTCAAAGTTTGTTAAGTATGAAAATCATATTTATTGGCATTAGTTAATATTGCATATGAACATATAATTAACATTAAATAAAACCCTTAACAGAAATTTTATATTAAAAAGAAACGACTCCAAAGGAGTCGCTTCTTTATTTTATTTTATTATTACTCGTCGGAGAAATGAATTAACAAATCGCGGTATGCCGAGAAAATTTTTGATTTACTTACAAAACCAACATAACCTTTATTTTCATCAACAACAGGAAGATTCCATGCTTCGGTTTCGTTAAACTTACGCATTACATTCTCCATTCTATCATCAAGTTTAATAGTATCTGGAGCCTTAATCATAATATCAGTAACAAAGGTATCGTCGTAACATGCCTCATCAAACATTAACTCTCTAACATCGTTAAGCAAAACTATACCAACCAGCTTATTCTCTTTTGTAACTACAGGAAATAAACTACGCTTACTTTTGGCAATATAAGGCAGTAACTGACGTAACGAGCACTCTTGGTCAACAGTAAGAAAATCTTTCTCAATAACTTCGCGAAGCTTTAGCAAAGTAAGTATAGCCTTATCTTTATGGTGAGTAATAAGCTCGCCACGTGCTGCTAATCGCTTAGTATATATAGAGTGAGGCTCAAAGTACATTATTGTAAGGTAAGCAATAGTAGAAGTAAGCATAAGCGGCATCAAAAGTTGATATCCACCTGTTATTTCGGCAATAAGAAAAATTGCAGTAAGCGGGGCATGCATAACACCTGCCATCATACCAGCCATACCAACAAGGGCGAAACTTCCAGCAGGTAAATCAACACCAGGAATAAGATTTAATACTTGAGCAATAAAAAAACCAGCCGCAGCGCCAATAAAAAGTGTAGGGCCAAATATACCACCTACACCACCACTACCTGTTGTAATAGCCATTGCAATAACTTTTAGAAGTAACAAAACTCCCAAAAACACTAACACTGTTATATTATTATATTGAGCACCTTCCCATAGCCAATTATTAGGAATCCCAGCTGTCGATCCATCTAATAACGACTGCATTGTTCCAATACCTTCGCCATATAACGAAGGGAAGAAAAAGAATATTGCAGCTAACGAAACACCACCAATAAGCAGTTTAACTATCCAGTTATTTATATTACCAAATATTGTCTCTACATGCATAGTCATCTTAGTAAAATATAGAGAGACAAAACCTGCAAAAACTCCTAATATGGCATAAAAATGAATCTGATTTAGCTGAAACGAACTAGTAAGAGTAACATCGAAAGCAACCCCATTACCAAGAAAAAAGTATGCCATAAGCGCACCTGTTACCGACGATATTAACAAAGGCACAACACGCTTCATGTTAAGATCGAGCATCAGAATCTCAAGAGCAAAAACAAGTCCTGCAATTGGAGCTTTAAAAATTCCACCAATGGCACCAGCTGCACCGCAACCAACAAGAAGCATCATATTTTTACTGTTCTGACGAAACAGTCTACCCAACGTTGATCCTATTGATGCACCAGTAAGTACAATAGGCGCCTCAGCTCCTACCGATCCACCAAAACCAATAGTTAGCGAACTGGCAACAATACTTGAATAGTTATTATGAGGTTTTAGCCTTGAGCCATTTTTTGAAATACAATAAAGAATACGCGACACTCCATGTCCAATATTATCTTTCACATAATATCGAACAAAAAGAACAGTAAGAAAAATACCAATTAAGGGCAGAATTAAATATAGATAATGAACAGAAAAATTGTGAATAACAAAATGATCTAAAGCATGAACAACGTTCTTTAACAAAACAGCAGCTAAACCACTCACAATACCCACCACAAAGCTTAGTACTAAAATTAAACGATACTCGTTTTTAGAGTTGTCTATTAAAGCAATAATCTTATTCAACCACAATTTTCTTATCATAACCCTACAATTCCTTTGAAAATTCTTTAACCATTTTTCTATAAGCAGAGAAGACATTAGCGCGAGAGACAAAACCAACGTATTTACCATTGTCTAAAACAGGTAAATTATAATGGCTACACTCATGAAATTTACGAGCCACCGTTTCCATTGTATCATCTTTCTCAACAATTACATCGGGCATAAACATTAAATCGCGCACAAAAGTATCGGCGTACATTTCAGGTTTAAAAACTATGCTTCTAATATTGTTTAAAAAAACAACACCCAGCATATTCTCATCTTTATCAAGAACAGGAAAAACATTCCTCTCCGATTCAGAAATAACCTTAACTAATTCACCCAAATTGGCATCTACTTCAACCGTAAGAAAATTACGTTCTATAAGCTTGTCAATTCTTAAAAACTTCAGTGCTGCTTGATCCTTATTGTGAGTTATTAAATCACCTGCTCGAGCCAGCTGTATTGTATAAACCGAGTTCTTCTCAAATATTCTAACAACCAAAAAAGCTATGGTTGAAACAATCATCAAAGGTAGAAATAATTTATATCCTCCAGTCAAGTCGGCTATTAAAAAAATTGCTGTTAAAGGAGCATGCAATACGCCAGCAATAAGCCCACTCATACCCAATACTGCAAAAGTACTTCCCGAAAGATCTTTTATTCCAAGATGTTTAACAACAACAGCAAAAAACAAACCCAGATTTGAACCCATAAAAAGTGTTGGAGCAAAAATACCTCCTACACCTCCAGCTCCAAAAGTTATTGATGTGGCAATAACTTTTAATAGCACTGTAATTCCTATAATAATAATAGCCCAAAACCAATTTTGTTCTAAAAAGCCAAACAATGTTTCCTGAAAAATATAAAGATAATCGCCGCGCATAGCAGAGTTAATCTCGGCATATCCTTCTCCATAAAGCGAAGGAAATAACATAATCATAACTCCCAATACAGCTCCTCCTACTAACAACCTTTTGCGCCACGATTGTATTTTGTCGAAAAGACTTGCAATTTTCATATAAACACGAGTAAAATAGACAGATATAAACCCGGCTAATACTCCTATAATAATATAAAAATGAATAAGCTCCATTTTAAACACTTCTTGAACATCGAACGGATAAATAACCTCTTGCCCAAGAAACAGATACGAAGTTATAATTCCAGTAACCGAAGCTAATAAAAGAGGAACCATCGACGAAAGAGTAAGATCTAACATAATAACCTCAATGGCAAAAACAATTGCAGCAACTGGTGCTTTAAAGATTGCAGCCATTGAGGCAGCACAAGCACAGCCAAGTAAAAGAGTAATTTGCTTATAATTTAACCTAAGAAAACGACCAATATTAGATCCCAATGCAGCACCTGTTGCCACAGTAGGCCCCTCTAGTCCTACCGAACCACCAAAACCAACAGTTAACGAACTTGCAACAATACTCGAAAACATATTATGCGCCTTAATATTTCCATTATCCTTTGATATAGCATAAAGAACACTAGGTATTCCATGCTTTATAGGCTTACGCAAAATATACTTTATAAAAACAAGTGTTAAAAGAATACCCAAAGCAGGAAATAAAACATACAGATACTCCGAATAAGGCATTATTCGCACTTTATGAATTATACTTTGTATAAAATGAACACTGTTTTTAATTATAACTGCCCCAAGTCCCGAAGCTATACCAACAAATACACTCAAAAGTAAAACAAACTGTTTGTCGGATAACCATTTATATCTGAATTTAAAAACCTTATGTAATAACTTACTTGTAATCCTCATAAAAATAAAGTTCCAAAATAGGTGAATGATAAAAAGCAAAAATAACAACCATTGCTTATAAACAATACTTAATCACACAAAATAAGCAGCTAATAAATATTTTTATCCCCTTTATCAACGATTAAAATATATTTATCATATAGTCTTAAATAAAAGTAAAAACGGACTATTTCACTTAGATTGATTTAAAATTAGCCTTACAACATACACTACAGAAATCATAAATATCAAACAAACAAAAGATTTACAAGTGTGGTTATATAAAAAACAGACAAAACAAAACAACCTTTTTAGAAGTAAAACGTTTGAATACTATGTGTAACTAAAATTTAAAAACATGAGAACATTACTATTACTAGCTTTAATTTCGTCATTCCTAATTTCAGGAATATCACAAGAGTATAAAGTAGATATTGACAATTCTACTATTAAATGGACAGGAAAAAAGGTTTTAGGAAAGCATCATGGTAATATTTCACTACTTAATGGAGAGTTTACTCTTAAACAAGGAAATATTATTAAAGGAAATTTCACAATGGATATGACATCAATTATCTGTTTAGACTTAACAGATAAAGAGTGGAATAACAAACTAATAGGTCATCTGAAATCAAGCGATTTTTTTGATGTAGAAAATCATAAAACAGCAACTTTTGTTATTACCAAAGCAAAACCTTTTATCAACAATTCGGCATTAGTTAAAGGTAATATCACAATAAAAGGAATTACAAAATTATTAGACTTTGAAGTAAAAAAAGAAGGTGATAAATATACTGCACTTATAGAAATTAACCGCACCGAATTTGATATAAGATATGGTTCGGGCAGCTTCTTCGACAACCTTGGCGACAAAGCTATTGATGATGTCTTTACTCTTGAGGTTGTTCTATCAACAAAAAAATAGTTATAAACTATTCTTAAACAGAAAAGATGACACTTAAGGATTTAGGCTACACCACTGAATTGGATAACTATAGAAAAAATAAAGATCTTGATTCATCTGAAGTAGGCCGAATTATCTCCGAACATAAGGAAAGATATGTTGTAAAAACTAGTGAAAAAGAATACGAAGGTGAAATAATTGGGAACTTACGTTTTTCGGCAGTTAACAGACATGACTTTCCTGCTGTTGGAGATTGGGTAGCAATTTCCAATTATGGAAATAACAAAGTTATTATTCACTCTGTCTTTCCACGTAAAAATATTATTGAAAGACAAGCTGTAGGAAAACAAGGTGAGAAGCAAATTATTGCAACAAATATTGATTATGCATTTATTGTACAAGCTGTTGACAGAGATTTCAATATAAACAGAATAGAAAGATACTTAGCAATTTGTAATACGTCTGATGTAATTCCAATAATTATTCTTAATAAAATTGATTTAATAAGCGAAGTTGAACTCTCAGAATTAATTTCAAGAGTACAGAATAGAGTTAAACAAGTTAAAATTGTAGCAATTAGCAATTCATCAAAAAAAGGATTCGACAGTTTAAGTAAACTTATATTGAAAGGTAAAACATACTGTCTATTGGGCTCGTCGGGAGTTGGTAAATCTACTCTCCTAAACAACCTTTATGGTACTGAAATAATGGCCACTAACAAAATAAGCAGTAGCACTAACAAAGGACGTCACATTACAAGTCACAGAGAATTAATCGTTCTTAAAAAGGGAGGAATTATAATTGATAATCCAGGAATGAGAGAAATAGGAATAACAGATTCTTCGGGAGGTCTTGAAAAAACATTTGATACAATTATAGAATTATCAAATAGCTGCAAATATAGAGATTGTACTCATACTACTGAAAAAAACTGTGCCGTTTTAGAAGCTCTACGAAACGGCAAAATTGACAAGTCTTCATACAAAAACTATCTAAAAATGAAGCAAGAAAGAGAACACTTTGAATCAACTGTTGCCGAAAAACGAAAAAAAGATAAAGATTTTGGGAAGATGATAAAAAATTATAAAAAAGATATTAACAAGAAGAGAGATAAGTAAATTAAAAAAACATCGTCATAAATAATCTTAAAAAAAGATTCTGGACACTTTATACTAATACGAAACCTTCTAGAAATTTTTATACTGTTTACACTTCAAGGAGTTAGTTGTTTTTATTTACATCTCTTATTAAATACATATTATACTAAACAATAACTGGTAATCGAAGTTTATATCTAACTGCAATTAGCCTTATAGCAATAATTAGTAAAATTGTAAGCAACAAATTCAATTCTGTGAAATGGGAAATATATCCTAATAAAAGATATGCAACTCCACCTATAATACAGGCAGTAGCATACACCTCTTTCCTAAATATTAATGGAATATCGTTCACAAAGGTATCACGCAAAACACCACCCATAACGGCAGATGCCACACCCATTAAAACACCAATTACAGGATTAAAACCAAGCAAAATACTTTTTTCCATCCCTATAATTGTAAAGACACCTATTCCTATTGTATCAAACAGAAAAAGTGTCTTTTTTAGAGTCATTATATATTCTTTAAATATAAAAGTTAATATTACTGCTAAAACAATTACAATAAGATAATTCATATCAGTAACCCAGATAACTGGGGTACTTCCCAAAACTACATCGCGCAAAGTACCTCCACCTAAAGCAGTAATAAAAGCAGCAAAAGTAGCACCAAAAAGATCCAACTTTTTATCAGCAGCTGATAAAGTACCAGAAATGGCAAAAACAAAAACCCCAATAAGGTCAAGAGTATATATCATAATAAAAGTGTATTTAAACAAAACAATTTAAACAGTTAATCTGTTAACTTTGCACAAAATTAATCACATAATTTTCTTTTCTATGAAACAGAGAACATTGCTTTTACTAACACTAGCATTATGTACACAATTAGCATTTGCCAGTAGAGAAACTAACAATTTTAGTAATTTAGTTGACACAATAAATCTTTCAAAAGATACAACTAACATATCGCCAAGATGGGTTATTGGAGGGAAAGAGAATATTCTTTTTACGCAGGCTGCCTTTTCAAACTGGCAAGGCGGAGGCGAAGCATATATGGGAGGATTAGGCAACTTCAGTATTTTTGCAACACGCATTTCCAAGGCTTCAACATGGGAAAACAAAATAAATATTGAGTATGGAGGCAACTATCAAAAAAGTCTTGACCGACCAGTAAAAACAGCCGATCAGATTGATATTATTACCGATTTTCAAAAAAATATTAATGAAAAATGGAGCTTACGAACTACTCTTAACTTTAAAACACAATTCTCACCAGGATACAAAGACGAAAAAGACACTATCAAAAGATCCGATTTCATGGCTCCAGGTTATATCCTAAACAACAATGGTATTAGTTATCAGCCAATGAAAGGTCTGAGCATTCAGGCATCGCCATTATCAAGTAAAATCACGATTGTTAGTAGCCAATTTCTTGCAGACAAAGGAGAGTATGGTGTAAAACCAGCTATAAAAGATGCAAATGGAAATATTATTGAGCATGGTAAAAATGTTAAATATCAGTTTGGTGGTAATATTAAAGTTGTTTACTCTACTGTAATAATGAAAAACATTGAGCTTATTTCAGAATTAAATCTATTTTCGAATTACTTAGAAGAGGCAAAAAATATAGATGTAGACTGGAAAACTAAAGTAGATTTTAAGTTCAATAAATACTTTTCCACAACAGTTATTGCCCATTTAATTTACGACGATAATATTGCTCCAATAACTCAATTCAAAGAGGTTTTAGGAGTTGGTTTTAACTATTCATTTTAACAAAAAAACACTAAAAAATAACTCCCAGCTACAATGTAACTGGGAGTTATTTCTTTTACTGAAAGCTTATCTACAAAGCATCCATATCTTCTTCGCCCTTTTCGAATCTTAAATGCTTTGTCGACAAATAAGAAACCATAGTGCTTATTTTATGAATATCAGAAACTGTTTCTATTGATATCTCTTTCTTTTGAAGTTTTAATAAAAGGTATCCATAAAGAGCAACAAAAGATAATTCAATATCGTTCTGCGACTCTCCTTTATTCTTTTGTACAAGACTAATTAAAGGATCCTTTGCATTATTACAAGCAGACAAGTAACGAGCATCTTTTGCCCTATTACACAAGTAAAGATGAGTGTTATACAAATCGTTAACGGTATTTTTCACAAATTGAAGATGCCCTGTTTCGGTAATCTTCTCATCTTGCATCATAATAATTAAATTAGAATACCAATCTTCGATTTCGGCACTAACTTCGGCCGACTGATTATATTTATCAATAATATGTTCTTTGATTTTGGCAATATCAAAATTAAATGCACGAATCATATCCTCTACTTGCCACATATACAAAACATACTCGGCAATATTATTAGCTTTTTTCTCTTTAGCAATAATCATATTTTCTAAAATTCAATATCCTCGTAAAAATCTAATTTTTCAATATCTCGGCGCTCCTTTTTTGTCGGACGACCATCGCCTCTATCGCGCTGAACAAAAACAGTTAGATTCTGTTCCAACTTCATTTTCTCTTCAGCAGGAGTAACATCTTCAACAAAATCGACTACTATTTGTGCCGATTGTCGTTTAGCAAGTAATCCTTTAACTTTAAACGAATAAACAACAGGTAATCTTTTTACTTTAACAATTTCACCAATTTTAATAATACGCGAGGGTTTTACAGATTTATCATCGATTAAAATTTTACCCTTTTTACACGCCTCGGCAGCCTGGCTACGAGTTTTAAAAACCCTAACCGCCCAAAGCCATTTATCTACTCGTAAATTATCTTCGGTAAGCGATGCCATAATTACTTATTATTAAACTGATTCATTGTTCGAGCAAGTCCTATAGTACCAAACGATTTTATAATGCTTATGCACGTATCAAGTCGTTCGGGTAATTTGGCCAATTCTTCTTTGCCCCATTTTCCCAGTACATAATCAACCTGTTGACCTTTATTAAACTCATCACCTATTCCAAAGCGAAGTCGTGGATACGACTGGTGACCAAGCACTTCATTTATATTTTTAAGCCCATTATGTCCCCCATCGCTTCCCTTAGCACGAATACGAATAGTTCCATAAGGTAAAGCCAAATCGTCAACTAATATTAGCATCTGATCGGCAGAGAGTTTTTCCTTTTGCATCCAATAACTAACCGCTTTACCACTCAAATTCATATAGGTTGATGGCTTTAATAAAATAAAAGTTCTTCCTTTAAATTTATATTCAGCCACATCGCCATAACGTTGCGTCGTAAAAGAAATATTGGATGCACTAGCTAGTGCATCCAATATATTGAATCCTATGTTATGTCGGGTATCAGCATACTCGGCGCCAATATTCCCTAAACCAACAATCAGAAATTTCAAGGCTCAGAAAATTATTTTTTCTTTTTACCTCCTGCAGCAGCAGCTTTTTCTTCTTTAGCAGCAGCACGAGCAGCTCTTGTAAGCTTAACAGTACAAACTACAGCATTTTTAGCGTTAAGAATATCAAGATTTTCGAAATTCAATTCGCCAACTTTAATTGATTTACCAAGTTCAACGTCAGTAACATCAATATTAAGCTCATCAGGTAGGTTAGCTAATAAACCAGAAACGCGAAGACGTCTCATAGAAAGCTGAAGTTTACCCCCTTTAGCAACACCTTTAGCGAATCCGTTTAATTTAACAGGAATCTCGATGTTTACATTCTCAGCATCGTTAATTTCTAGGAAATCAACATGAAGAAGAGAATCTGTTACAGGGTGAAACTGAACATCTTGGATAATTGCTTTAATAACCTTTTCTCCAATTGTAATGTTCATGATATAAACATTTGGAGTGTAAATAGCGTGCTTAAAAGCAGCCTCTTCAGCAGAAAAGTGAATTACTTTCTCTCCACCATAAATAACACAAGGAACAAGACCTGCGCTTCTTAGCAATTTAGTCTCTTTTTTTCCTAGAGACTCGCGCTCTACACCTGAAATTTCGTAAGTTTTCATCTTAAAAACCTTTTTTTTAATTTGTTAATAATGTTACTCAGAATTAGATAAAAATCTGGCATTAAGCCAATTCCCCATCACATCACCCCCAAAATTCAAAATTTTGAGAATGCAAATATACTATTTAAAATATAAAGTTCGAACTTATTGATTCGTAATTAAAAACCTTATGAATAGTGTCGGCAAAAATGTCGGCTACCGAAAGCACTTTAAACTTAGAAAGGTCTTGTGACTGATCTAAAGGAATTGTATCGGTTACAATAACCTCTGTAATTTTTGACTCATTAATTCTGTCGTATGCAGGACCTGAAAGTACAGCGTGAGTAGCTATTGCTCTAACACTTTTCGCTCCATTTTCCATCATCATATCGGCTGCTTTGGTAACAGTACCAGCAGTGTCAATCATATCGTCAAGAATAATAATATTTTTACCTTCAACATCACCAATTGTTGTCATTGTATCAACAACATTTGCTTTAGAACGCGATTTATGAGCAATAATAACCGATGCATGAAGGTGTTTTGAATAAGCATTTGCACGCTTTGCTCCTCCCATATCTGGAGCTGCAATTGCTAAATCTTCAAGATTCAATGACTGGATATATGGAACAAAAATTGACGATGCAAACAAATGATCAACAGGAACATCAAAAAATCCTTGAATTTGGTCGGCATGTAAATCCATTGTCATTACTCTGTCAGCACCAGCCGATTCAAGCATGTTTGCTACAACTTTAGCACCAATTGAGACGCGAGGCTTATCTTTTCTATCCTGACGAGCAAAGCCCATATAAGGCATAACTGCAATAACTTTATAAGCCGATGCACGCTTTGCTGCATCAATCATAAGCATTAACTCCATTAAGTTATCTGAAGGTGGAAATGTTGATTGAATAATAAATACATGCGATCCGCGAACAGATTCATCTAGTGAAGGTACAAATTCGCCATCGCTAAATTGCGATAATGTAGATTTACCAAGTGGTTGTCCAAATTTTTCTGAAATTTCACTTGCCAATTTTAAAGAGGCTTGTCCACCAAAAATTTTAATAGGAGTGTTTGCGTCCATCTGAAAGTTTTTTTTTGCAAATTAGTTCCACAAAATTAACACTTTTATCCAAGATTAACCTATTTTTTTACTCTTGATTTGAGCTCAACATTATGTTAACAGAGTTTACATACTCTAATACTTCATCTTTACCTTTTCCTGTAGACGAAGATGTAACAAAATATTTTGGAATCTCTTCCCAATCTTCCTTAAGTATATTAATATAATTTCCAATACTTTTTGTTAAAGCTATTTTGGTCATTTTGTCGGCCTTAGTAAATATTATACTAAAAGGAACACCCGATTCGCCAAGCATTTGTAGAAATTCTAAATCGTTTTTTAGTGGTTTGTGTCTAATATCAATTAATACAAAAAGCAGCACTAACTCTTTTCTATTTTGCACATATCCAGTTATAAGCTTACCAAACTCCTTACGCATTTTCTGCGAAATTTTAGCATAACCATAACCAGGTAAATCAACTAAATACCAGCTATCGTCGATAATAAAGTGATTTATTAGCTGTGTTTTTCCTGGTGTCGACGATACTTTAGCCAAAGCCTTTCTACCTGTCAACATATTTATTAACGACGATTTCCCAACATTCGATCGCCCTATGAATGCATATTCTGGAAGACTAACCTCGGGACACTCTGTATATATGGAACTACTCTTAATAAATTCTGCTTTACTTATCTCCATTGCTTTTGTTGCTTATTTTAAACCTTTTATAAAAAAAGAGGCTCTCTGCTACAAAAGTAGCTAGAGACCCTCTTTTTTCCAAATTATATATTTTTACTATTCTTGAGTTTCAAATCGCTCAAGAATCGATTTATCGTTTATCTCTTTAGAAAGCGACGCAATAACATTCATAGGAACATTAAACACATCAAGAATTAATAATCCGTCGAGCGCGTTATTAAACAATGGATCGACGTTAAAACCAACTATTTTACCTCCTAACTTAATATACTTCTTAAGCAGAACGGGCATTCTATAGCCTTTAATCTCAATATCGGTAATAATTTTATCTAACTCGCCAATATCGTTTGAGTGATCAAAAAGCATCTCCTCTTCAAGAGCTGTTTGATTTACTTTAAACTTAGTTCGAGGAGCAATATAGTTAGCCAACTTATTATCGTAATAATAAGTTTTCATAAACTTAATAATAATGCTTTTCGACACGGTTGAAAAATCGTTACTAATACTTACAGGTCCTACCAAATAGCGATACTCTGGGTTTTTAAGCAAGAAATATAAAATTCCTTTCCAAAGTAAAAACAATGGTAATGGCTTACGCTGATAATCCTGAACAATAAACGAACGCCCAAGCTCAAGCGATTTTTCTAAAACGCTAATAAATGGTTTTTTAATTTTAAAAAGACTCTCGATATAAAAACCTTTTTTTCCGTATTCCGAAATTATTTCTTTTCCCTTACCAACACGATAAGCTCCAACAATTTTATTTTTCTCGGTATCCCAAATAAACAGCTGATTAAAGTACAAGTCAAACTCATCAACATCAATCGAGCGGTTTGTCCCCTCGCCTACAGCGCGGAAAGTCTCTTCTCTAAGTCGTCCTAATTCTGTTAATATATTAGGCATTTCGAAAGCTGGAGCGCAAATAACGGCATAGTTATCGGAGTTAAACAACAAATAATCGTTGGTTAACTTTTCAACCTCTTTCTGAATAATTACTGGATCAACAGGATCGATAATTTTTTCGATTTTTTCGGCTTTAGTAATTCCTGCTTTAAAATATTTCTGCACCTCAAGAGCCGATCCTAAAGCATAGTTTTTAGCACGTAAAAATCTGCCAAATCGAGAAGTATCGGATATCTGACTCTGATCTTTTACCGAAATAACATTTCCTACACGAACATTAATAACCTTATTCTTTTTATTTAAGAATTCAGAAGGTAGCTTAGCAGCAGCAAGTTTGGCATGAATAACACCAAGTACCTGATACATTTTACTATTCGAACCTTGAAAATGAACAGGAACGATAGGCATTTTAAGCTCTTTAATAAATTTTATTGCTTGCTGATCCCAAAGCTTATCGGAAACTCCGTTATGTGAATTGGCAAACGAAGAAACTTCACCAGCTGGGAAAACTCCTATTCCACCGCCATTATTTACCCATTCACGAGCTATAGCTAAACCTCGCGAATGCTTAGTATCGGTATTTGACGAGTCAAAAGGATTTGGCTTTATTAAGCAACCCGAAACCTGATTGATTTTCCCAACAAGAAAATTAGGAAAGACTTTAAAATCGGGGCGCACTGATCTAATTATCTTAAGAAGTAAAAGACCATCAATACCACCAAAAGGATGATTGGCAACAACAACAAATGGACCTGTTTTAGGTATTTTCTTCAAATCGGTACCTTCAACATTAAATTTTATCTCTAAATCATCTAAAAAAGCATCAATAAAATCCGAATCAAACTTATCCAGATGCTTATTATATACCTTATTCACTCTATCAGCACGAAGTAGAAGCATTAAAAACTTAGCAGCACTTTGACCACCTAATCGCTTATATTTCTCTTCGTTATACAACTCACCTGGTTCTAAAAGCCTCATCTGTATTATTCAAAATTATGACCTGCAAATATAGTTATTTATGACTATGGACGAACATTACATTAGGTTTTCTTTCATTCGGTATAAAATTTAAGATTTGTAATATTGCAAATATCATTAAGCTTCAAACTATTTTGTATTTTTGAATCACAATTTACACTATTAAAAAATTAATGTTATGAGAAAGTTTCTGCTTATTATTATGGTTGCTATTATACCATTAAGCATTTCGGCTAAAAAGTATATTCCTTCGAAAGATGTTTTTTTAAGCTTCTTTAATTCGCACACATACGTTGTTTTGCCAAACAATCCTTTTTCGGAATACAATACAACTATCGAAAAGGCTATTAAAAACAACTGGACAATTACAGACTATTCGTTTATTAAAGAGACCGAGTTTGAGAAGTATCGTAAAGATCCAAAAAACTCGTTTATTATTGTTACTCACGATAAATTTGAAAACGATAAGATGCCTGCTAGTTACGACTTTATTAATATTATGATTGGTAAAAATGTTAACGATATAGACCAAATGCCTTATGTTTTCTCGTTTCCTTTAAAGTACACTAATTCGGAAAACGAACTGTATATTCCGTTTATGAATACTTTAGTGCTTTTTATGCAGAATCACTTAAACAAAATAAAAGAGAATCCCGATAAACTTTTAAAGGCCGATATGTTTAAGCCTTATAATAAAGAGAAAGCACAAATTAAATCGGGAATGCTTTATTTTCCGCTTGAGTATATGTCGGCCGAGGTAAACTCTATCGAAAAAATTGACTCTCTTTACAACCACAAACACTCGGTTATTAACAATTCCGACATTAATAAGATAATGGCTGGCGAGCAGATTTTTATTATTTACAAAGTTGGCCCGGAAGAGTGTAAATTAAAATCGAAAGTATTTAAATATATCTTCGATAATAAAGGGAATATGTACTTTGCGGCTAAGCACAATTACAGCCAAAAAGCGGGCGATGGATTTTTAATAAAAGATATTAAGAGAATAAACAAATAAATAACAATTAATTACAAAATGGCTGACGATAAAAAGATTATTTTCTCGATGGTTGGTGTAAGTAAGGTTTACCCACCTCAGAAACAAGTTTTAAAAGACATTTACCTTTCGTTTTACTATGGTGCCAAAATTGGTATTATTGGTTTAAATGGTTCGGGAAAATCATCATTATTAAAAATTATTGCTGGAATAGAGAAAAACTTCCAGGGCGAAGTTGTTTTTGCCGACGGATACTCTATTGGCTATTTAGAACAAGAGCCAAAGCTTGATCCTACAAAAACTGTTCGCGAGCTTGTTGCCGAAGGAACCCAAGAAGTTGTTAATCTTCTGAAAGAATACGAAGATATTAACCTTAAGTTTTGCGAGCCAATGAGCGACGACGAGATGGCTAAGCTTATCGAACGTCAGGGCGAACTTACCGAACTTATCGACAATGCAAACGGATGGGAACTTGACAGTAAACTTGAGCGCGCTATGGATGCTTTACGTTGTCCTCCGGCCGATCAGCTTGCCGAAAATCTTTCGGGTGGTGAAGCACGTCGTGTAGCTCTGTGTCGTTTGCTTCTTAAAGAGCCAGATATTTTACTTTTAGATGAGCCTACCAACCACCTTGACGCCGAGTCGGTACAGTGGTTAGAGCAACATCTTCAGCAGTACAAAGGAACTGTTATTGCAATTACTCACGATAGATATTTCCTTGATAACGCAGCAGGATGGATTCTTGAACTTGACCGTGGTGAAGGTATTCCTTGGAAAGGAAACTACTCGTCGTGGTTAGAGCAGAAAACTAAACGCATGGCGCAAGAAGAGAAGCAAGCCAGCAAACGACGTAAAACTCTTGAGCACGAGCTTGAGTGGGTTCGTATGGCTCCTAAGGCGCGTCATGCTAAATCGCAAGCACGTTTAAAGGCTTACGACAGAATGCTTAACGAAGATGCTAAACAGAAAGAAGAGAAGCTTGAGATTTTTATTCCTAATGGTCCGCGTTTAGGAAATAAGGTTATCGAAGTTCAAAATGTTAGTAAAGCCTACGGCGACAAACTTTTATACGAGAATTTAAATTTCACTCTTCCTCCAGCTGGTATTGTTGGTGTTATTGGTCCTAATGGCGCCGGTAAAACAACTCTTTTCCGTATGATTATGGGACTTGAACAGCCAACTAGTGGTTCGTTTGATGTTGGAGAGACTGTAAAAGTTGGTTATGTTGATCAGGCTCACACAGATATTGATCCAGAGAAAACTGTTTATCAAGTTATTTCGCGCGATGCCGAAGAGATAGTACTTGGAAACCGATCGATGAATGCACGTGCTTATGTATCGCGCTTTAACTTTAGTGGTACCGATCAGAATAAAAAATGTGGTGTCCTTTCGGGTGGTGAGCGTAACAGACTTCACCTTGCTCTTACTCTTAAAGAAGAGGCAAACGTTTTATTACTCGATGAGCCTACCAACGACATTGACGTAAACACTCTTAGAGCACTTGAAGAAGGTCTTGAGAATTTTGCTGGTTGTGCCGTTGTTATTTCTCACGATAGATGGTTCCTTGATCGTGTGGCTACTCATATTCTTGCTTTCGAGGGCGACTCGCAAGTTGTTTATTACGAAGGTACATATTCTGAGTACGAAGAGAACAAGAAGAAACGCCTTGGCGATGTAGGACCTCAACGTATTAGATATAAAAAACTAACCGCTAATTAATAAAATTATGAACAATCAGACCAACATTACATCAGACGAGAGAAACTTGGCTCTTTTATGCCATCTATCGGGGTTTTTATTTTTTATTCCTTTTGCTGGAATACTTGTAACTCTCACTGTTTGGCTTACTAAAAAAAATGAGTCGAGCTTTCTTATGCAACACGGAAAAGAGGTTTTGAACTTCCAGATTTCTATGACAATATATTTTATTGTTGCATCGTTCTTAATTCTGCTTTTTATTGGTCTCTTAATTTTACCCGTGTTAGGAATTTTATACATAATTCTTATGATACTTGGAGCTGTAAAAGCATCGAACGACGAACTATTTAAGTATCCTTTGTCGATTCCTTTTATTGTTTAATAAACAAGAAGAGGGTGTACAAAAACAATTAATAAAAATTAAAATGTCACGTTGAGCGGAATCGAAACGTTGTTTTTTCAATGAAACAATCCTTCGACTATGCTCAGGATGACAATTTAATATAGTTTTTGGCACCCTCTTTTTTTATGCAAAAATTTTAGATACCAATTAACACAATACATTGTTGGTAAGAATTTAGCAAGAAACAATACTTACATAAACCATTTAGATAGACAAAAACTTTAAACCGAATTGTTACAATCCGACTGGAGAGTTCAAAATTTAGAACTGAATTGCTACAATCCGACCGTAGAGTTCGAAATTTGGAACTGAATTGCAACAATCCGACTGAAGAGTTTAAAATTTGGAACTAAATTGCTACAATCCAACTGGAGAGTTCAAAATTTAAACCTGAATTGCTACAATCCGACTGGAGAGTTCAAAACTTAAAACTGAATTTCTACAATCCGACTGGAGAGTTCAAAATTTAGAACTGAATTGCTACAATCCGACTGGAGAGTTCAAAACTTAAAACTGAATTATTACAATCTGACTGGAGAGTTCAAAACTTAGAACTGAATTGCTACAATCCGACTGGAGAGTTCAAAACTTAGAACTGAATTGCTAGAATCCGACTGGAGAGTTCAAAACTTAGACCTGAATTGTTACAATCTGACTGG
>JAFGOQ010000160.1 GCA_016926405.1 Bacteroidales bacterium | reverse complement strand
GTATTGCTAAGGAGTTAACCCTTGAATTTAACCGCGATATTGAAAAGAGCAAAATGATAACCCTCGGAAATTGGACAAACAGACGTAAATCGATTAAGATACTTGAGTCTTTTGCCAGAATATTTGCTCCTTTGTTCTAGAGAGTGCCAATATTCTGTTTTTGGTATTGTTGTCTCTATATGTCAGTGTAATATTTTTTATTCTATTTACTAGGTTTGCTACACGCAATGCAACTTTTTATTTCATTTTGCTACTAAACTCTACGAAATACAATAATTTTTATTCTTTTTACTACAAAACTCCCCGAAATACAAATTTTTTATTTCTATTTACTAGTATACAACCAGAAACACCATTATTTATTTCTATTTACTAAGCCTACAATCAGAAGTACTACTTTTTATTTCATTTTACTCACTATACAATCATAAACACAACTTTTTAATTTAAAATACTGTAGTTTTTTGTGTTTTTTATTGAAAATATCTAAATTAATCACTTCGAATTCAACATTATTAACTAGTAATAACCCTTGTAATAAAAATTGACGCTATGGAATCGTATAGTGATGTGTGGAAGAATATCTGTAGAGCAGATAACCTTAATAAAAATATTCTAAGTAAAGTTGTTGAGCCTATGGTAGAGCCAATTTAGATAGTCTAGTACTTTAATATTATGCAAAAAAAACAAAGCCCACTTACATTTTATTGCAAGTGGGCTTTACTTTTATTCTGCCTTTATCCCGTTTTAATCACAAGTCAATGACTTGCGAGATTTGGGGAGATTTAGGGATTGGGGTTAAGCTGATTTTTTGTACTTTTCTGTTTTAAGTGATATTAAATACCCTAAACGAATTCCAAATAAAAGCCAAAATAAATACCCAAATAAAACAGGTATTATTTCATTATATAAATAATAATAGGCTATTATAAATAAAAAATACCCCCAAAAAGTATATTTAATAATTGAATTACTTTGGAGTAAAATTCTAAAAATTAATTTATTTTTCACTTTTTTTCCTCGTTATAAATTCTAATACTAATATAAAACCTAACACTATGGAACAGATAATCCATGTTGAATCTGAAATGGCTTTAGGTAAATCTTTTTTAAAAAAGATAATAACAATTAATATAACCAAGCCTAATCCATACAAATAATTCTTAATCTTATTCATGACTTACAAATTTAAAGGTGTATTTGTGTTAACCTCTTCTTTCTTTGGCAAAAAAGGCAAACTTATAATAGCAGGACTTGGAGTGTTAGTGTTATTGGTTGTACTCTTCACAACTACTTCTGTAGTTGTCTTTACATCTTCTTTTTTCGTTTTATTATTACCTTTTGGAACAATATTTTCTTCAACACCTTTTCCTATTTCTGCTGCTAATCCAACGCCAACTACTACTTTACCAGCTGTACTTAAGTCGCCTTTTGGATCTGGAGTACCATCAGGTGAGGGTTTACCTATGTTATCATCTATACTTTTTTGTACTTCCGCCTGGCTTTGATCTAGTTTTTGTTTGTTTGCTCTTTCTCTTTTTTGCTGTTCTTTATAGCCAGGATTAAAACAATCCCTAACAAATTCTTTAACATCATTATTTATTTCAAACCCACCATTCTTTGCTTGATGAATTATAGCTCCAGTAGTAATAACACCAGCTGATATTAATACAAGATCACCTACTGTTAAAACACCAGCAACAGCTATAAGAAAAGGATTTTCACCGTTTTTATCAATATATAATATTGGATTATTAGCTGCATAAGCAAAAGGAGATTGGAAACTATATGTTTTAGCTTTAGGATCCAAATTAAAAAACCTGCCAATCTCGGCATCATACATCCTCGCGCCGTAATCTAACCAATCTGTCTCTTCTTGTAGCTCTTTGCCGTTGTAAAGGTATTTGTTATCGGAGTCTTTAATTCCAAAACGCATTCCAAAAGGGTAGTAGTTGTTTGTTTGGGTTACTGTTCCGGCTTGGTTTACAGCTACACGAGTGCTGCCTAAATGGTCTTTTAGGTGGAATTCGTAGGTTGGTGTAGAACCGTCTAGATTTAAGAGTCCTTCGGAGCAGATCATGTATTTTAGATTATTGTTTTCGTAGACAAAGTTACCAAAATATTGTTTTATTTTTTTAGGCAATAAATTTGCTAGTTTGCGTCCAGAGGCATCGTATATGTATTCATAGAATTCAAAATTCCTTTCTTCTTTTTCTTTTACTAAAAAGAGAGGCAAATTAAGATGGTTGTACCTAATCTCAACAATACCTTTATTATTGTCTTTTATCATGTTTCCATTTAAGTCATACGCGTAACTATTATCTTGTTTATTCTCTGTAAAACCTTCATTATTTCCAGCATCAGTAACACTTTGTAGCTGATTACTGTTAATTTTGTATGTATATCTTAGTATATCAATATCCTCTATTGCTCTATTCAGATTATTTACCGTTGAGCGGTTTAATGTAGTAATATTTCCGTTTATATCGTAATTATAAGCGGTATTATAACCTCCGGTTACAGCTCTAATTGCTCCTTCATAGCTTGCCACTGTTAAGCGGTTAAGATTATCGTACCTGTATTGGTAGCTTTGCCTAATAGTTTCACCAACGTTTTTCCAATCTGTAGCACTAATATTACCATTATACTGTGCATCTTTTTCTAATCCAGAAATTGGATTATTATAATATAAATTCATAGCAAACAGGTTATCTT